>JBAXBF010000151.1:0-7509 GCA_037142095.1 Chloroflexota bacterium | reverse complement strand
TATCAAGAAACCTACCGACGTTTTTAAAATCGATATTTCCTCTGTAAGCCGCATGTAGCAATGGTTTACGAAGGTTCGCAGGACAAACCGTTCTTTTGGTAATTTAACCCCTATTCGTTGCGCCTGTTCAATAAATTATCCGAAGATCATTACTACCGCGCCTTCAGGTTGATACCTGAGGCGCAATAACCGAGAAGAAAACGACATGGAAATAAGGGAGCTGTTCACCAAGCCTATTGACCGCCCGATCAATGGTGTCATCAAGGCCGACCAATTAGATGCTGAAAGTGTATGGCAGGAATTGGAAGAGTACGTTATCACTAAACAGCTCACCGAATACTTTCGGAAGTTTTTCGATGCTTATCTGGCCGCCGCAGAGCAGCCCAAAGACTCGACTATTACGGCACGTATGGGCGTCTGGGTGTCCGGATTTTTCGGCTCAGGAAAATCACATTACATCAAAATACTGTCCTACTTGCTGGAAAACATTGAGGCCATTGACCCTAAAACCGGCAACCCTAAAAAAGCGGCTGATTTTTTTGATGAACACAAAATCAAAGACCCGCTGCTATTGGCTGACATCCACAAAGCCATTAAAGGTACCGCTGATGTCATACTGTTTAATATCGATGCCAAGGCCGATGCAAAATCCGACCGCGATGCCATCGTCCAAGTGTTTCTACGGGTGTTTAACGAAAAGCAGGGGCTTTGTGGTGATGCGCCCCATATTGCCGAAATGGAGCGTTATCTGATTGCCAAAGGCGCTTACGATACTTTCAAAACCATCTTTCAGGCTCGAAACGGCAACACTTGGCAACAAGAGCGCGATGCCGTGGACTTCCTGCGTGATGAGGTGATTGCCGCTTTGGCACAAGCACTCAACATGACTGAAGAATCGGCTGGACGTTGGTTTGATAACGCCCGTGATGATTACCGTATCAACATCGAAGGGTTGGCAAAACTGGTGCGTGATTATCTGGACACCAAACCCGCCGGTCATCGACTTATTTTTTTGGCTGATGAAGTTGGGCAGTTTATCGGTGATAACACCCAACTCATGTTGAGCCTGCAAACCATCGTTGAGCAGTTGGGGACACTGTGCCAAGGACGCGCCTGGGTTATTGTCACCAGCCAGGAAGATATTGATGCGGCCATTGGCGAAGCTAATAAAGCCAAGTCCCAGGATTTTTCCAAAATTCAAGCCCGCTTCTATACCCGGTTATCCTTAGCCAGCTCCAATACCGATGAAGTCATTGGCGAACGTTTGCTGTCCAAAACTGAACAAGCCCATGTCGAGTTACGGGATATTTATGCTCAAAAAGGCGACATCATTAACAACCAACTGTCTTTTCAGGGCAATGCCGTCAATCTACGCGGGTTTAAAGATGCGGCCGAATTTGTGGCCTACTATCCGTTTACACCCTATCAATTTCAATTATTGCAAAAAATATTCGAGTCGATCCGCAAAGTGGGGGCAACGGGTAAACATCTATCGCGTGGCGAACGTTCTTTACTCGATGCCTTCCAGTCAGCTGCCGTACAAAATGCCGGCAAGCCCATCAATACCCTAATACCGCTTTACGATTTTTATCCGTCCATCGATAGTTTTATCGACAGCATCGCCAAAAGATCAATCGATCAAGCCCCCTTCAATGAAGCCCTGGAACCCTACGATACCTTGTTGCTCAAGGCATTGTTCCTGATCCGCTATATCTCAGAAACCATCAAGCCCACCATTGACAATCTGGCAACTTTGTGTGTCGATGAAGTGGATGCCGATAAACTCAGTCTTAAGCGTCGAATTCAGGAATCTTTAGCCAGACTGGAACAACAACAATTAGTTAGCCGTAACGGTGATCACTGGTTTTTCCTGACCAATGAAGAACGCGATGTTGCCAGAGAGTTGGGTCATGTGGACGTTTCATCATCGGAACGGACACGTTTGCTGTCGGAGCTGGTTTTTGAAGACATCCTCAGAGGTCAAACCAAAGTTAGGCATCGTGATACCAAAGGAGACTACGACTTTAACCGCCTACTCGATGGTGCGCCCTGGAAAACAGCTAACCATACATTAACGCTGGAAATCCTCACTCCATTAGGTGATGATTATGACCGGATGCATGAGGCCACTTGTATCATGCGGAGTAGCGAGTCAACCGGTCGAGCGATCATCCGCATGGCAGAAGGCCAACGGTTCTACGAAGAACTCACGCTTTATCTGCAAATTGAAAAATACATCATCAGTCCTAAAGCCGACCAGGCAACGCCGTCATTAAAACGTATCCTGGCTGATCGTAAAGAAGAAAACCGTGAACGAAAACTGCGTTTGGTCGAACAACTTAGCAATCTGATGACCATTGGAGATTTTTATGTATTGGGGCAAAAGCCCGACATTAAAGCCGGATTGCATCCGACCAGCCTGTTGGATGAAGTGGTCAATTATTTAATTGCCAACACCTACGGTAAACTGCCTTATCTTAAATACCGCACACCAGAACCCATTACAGCAGAAATCAAAGCCGTTCTTTCCGGTGATGATATTAAGCCGCTCTTGCAAGACACTCAGAACGAAGAACTTAACCCACTGGCAGTCAACGAACTGCGTCAATACCTGTTACTGGCAGCCTCAGAAAAACGCGTGTTATTGTCCGATATAATCGACCGATTTACCGGTATTCCCTGGGGCTGGAAACCGGAATGGGAAATTGTCTTGCTGGTTGCCAGGCTTTATATGGCCGGTGAAATTAAATTGATGCTCGAAGGCGCTGACATTGAACCCAAAGCAGCCATAGACCCATTAACCAAATCCGTCCGTTTTAAACAGGTTTCCCTACTCAAACGTAAATCGGCAGATAGTCTTTCGCTCAAACGCGCACGGGAATTGCACCGTGAACTGTTTGCCAAATTACCCAGAGAAGAGGAAGACGGCTTAGTTACCGATACGCGTGACAGCTTCACTACGTGGCAAAATGAACTCAAAAACTATAGCCATGCCGCAACCAGTAACTATTACCCCGGCAAAACAGTGATTGACCAAGCCATTAACCGCATTGGTAAACAACTGGCGATTCGGGACAGTTACGAATTCATTGAAACCTTGCTGACAGGTAAAGACGACTGGCTAGACCTGAGTGATGAGATTCACGATGTCATCAGCTTCTATAAAACCCAAATAACCCTCTGGCAACGGCTGTTGGAGGCCATGACTGCCTTTACCGACAACCACGAAGCCCTGCAACAGGACATTAACGCCGCCAATGCCATCAAGGAATTGACAGCCATTCGTGATAATCCAGCGCCCTATAGTCAAATCAACCGTATCGAGCCTTTGTTAAATACCGTTGAAACCGTCAATGAACAGCTGGCTACCACTGAAAGAGAAATCGCGTTACTAGCCATTGAGCAGAAACTGGCCGAAATTGAAACAGCACTGGATCACGTTCAAGCCAATGCTGACTTACGCAATAAAGCCTTGCGCCCCATGCAACAACTCAAAATCAGTATTGCCGGACAAAGCAGTATTCCCCAAATCCGTTACTTGGCTGAGCGAGCAGGAACTCATTTAGATACAGCAATGGATAGTATTGCTGCCGCGCAACAACAGCCTGCTCCCGGCATCAAAGAACCTGACCCTGGAAATACGGGTACGACGCCACAAAAACCAGGATTCAATGAAACCAATTATAAGTTGCTCTTTACTCGGCAATACTCAATAATTTGTTGAAAATTTCAACAATCCAGGAGGTTACTATGTCTACCGTGAATTTCAGCGTACCCGACGAAGTTAAAAAAGCGTTTAATGAAGCCTACAAAGGACAAAACAAAAGTGCCGTCATTGCCGAATTGATGCGTGAAGCCGTAGAACGTGCGCACCGCAAACAGCTCCATCGAGATACTTGCGCTAATATTTTAGCCCTGCGAGCACAAATGCCACCGGTTAGTGCGGAAGACATACAAGCCGCACGCGATGAACTTCGCCAATCGTGAAACGTATCGTTGTAGATGCCAGTGTAGCCATCAAATGGCTAGTTCCCCATAAGCCTGAAGAAGCCGATGTCGGTAAAGCACTGGCATTATTTGAACAGATCGCACGTCAGGATAGGCTGATGGTGCAACCGCCGCATTTCATCGCGGAAGTCATTGCGGTGATTGCCCGCGTGGTACCGGATTACGCTGATCGTCTGTTTATTGCGGTCAGCGATTTGGAAATGACCATTGAGAATAACGCGAATATCTATCGGACGGCGATTCGCCTCAGTATTGAGTTGAACCATCATTTATTCGACACCCTCTACCACGCCGTTGCCTTACATACACCCGGCGCAACCCTTATCACTGCCGATGAAGCTTACTACCGCAAAGCACAAGGCATGGGTCAACTTGTGCGATTACAGGATTATGCCGGATGAACAAAGCCAAACTCAAAACCTATGCGCCACAAGCCCGTAAAGACTTTATTTCTGCGGTTACTGCCCGTGCCCATCGAATGGGACTGGCAGAAAAGAACGGTTCTGTGGCGATTGCGCCCGCCGAAAAGAGTGGTGATTACGTCATCATTGCCGGGCAATCCTGGCCTGCCAAAATCAACCGCCAACGCGATAACCTCATTGCCCTGATTGAGAGAGATGGTTTTAGCCAAACCATGGAAGCGGTGGCTTATACCTGGTTTAATCGCTTTGCCGCATTGCGTTACATGGAGATTCACGATTACCTCAAACACGGTTATCGCGTACTTTCCAGCCGCGAAGGCGGTTTGCCGGAAATTCTTAACGCTGCGCCGGAACTGGCACAAAACCGCGAACTCCCCGATCTTAATCCGCAACAGGTCATTGAACTCAAATTGGCAGGTGATCAAGACGGCGAATTGTATCGCTTAACGTTAATTGCCCAATGTAACGCACTATCCAGTGTCATGCCATTTTTGTTTGAGCGCATCGACAATGAAACCGAACTACTACTGCCCGACAATTTATTGCTGACCGATTCGGTCATTGCCAAATTGGTCGAAACCATCCCAGAAGAAGACTGGCAACAAGTCGAAATCATCGGTTGGCTGTACCAGTTTTACATCAGCGAGAAGAAGGATCAGGTCATCGGCAAGGTGGTCAAAAGCGAAGACATTCCCGCCGCGACACAGCTTTTTACGCCTAACTGGATAGTGCAATATCTGGTCCAAAACAGCGTCGGGCGTTTGTGGTTGATGGCGAATCCTGCTTCGATGCTGAAAAGTCAGTGGCCGTATTACATCGAACCCGCTGAACAGACGCCGGAAGTGCAAGCGCAATTGGATGCACTGATCCAAACTCGCATGGACGAAGACGGCGGTAGTTTAAATCCCGAAACGATTACCGTACTCGATCCCGCTTGCGGCTCCGGCCACATCCTGGTGGAAGCCTACGAGGTGTTGAAGGCAATATATCTGGAACGCGGTTACCAACCCCGTAACATTCCACGCCTGATTTTGGAAAATAATATTTATGGTCTCGACATCGACGACCGCGCCGCGCAATTGGCGGGCTTTGCGTTGTTGATGAAAGCTCGCGCCGATGACCGGCGTTTGCTTATCAACCCGCCCAAACTCAACGTGTTGTCCTTGCAGGAAAGTATGGGGCTGGATGTCGCCGAGTTGGCTCAAGCATTGTCGGGTTACGCTACGCTAATCAGAGCTACGATTGCATCTCTGATCGACACCTTTGCCAACGCCAAAACTTACGGTTCCCTGATCCAGATTTCGCCAGAGTTGAATGTACAATTGACAGCGATGGACGAAGGTTTGCAGTTGGCTATCAAGAACGGTGATCTCCTTGCTCAAGAAGCGGCATTAAATCTGTTGCCGTTGGTACGGCAGGCACGGATTTTGGGGATGCAGTTTGATGCGGTGGTAGCTAATCCGCCGTATATGGGCGCTAAGGGAATGACTGACGCTGTAAAGTCTTTCTTGAAAAGCGTCTATTCCGAAGCCACTGGAGACTTGTTTGTTGCATTTATCAAGGCAGCACATGCATTAAGCAAACCTCAAGGTGTGTTGTCGATGGTAACAATGCATACTTGGATGTTTCTTTCTTCGTATGAAAAGTTTCGTAGTTGGTTTTTGAACGGCTCAACAATTGAATCTATGGTTCATTTGGGGCCAGGTGGTTTTGAGGGGCTTAGTAAATACATTGTCCAGACTGTCATGTTTGTTGGTATGAAGAGCCATATCGCAAGCCATACTGGGAAATTTATTAGACTTGTTGAGCAGGAATCTGATAAAGAAAAACGCGATGTATTAGTAAATTCAAGTTCCGGTTATACTCATCTTCAGACACAAGAAGCATTTGATTTACTTCCCAATAGGACTTTGGCTTATTGGCTGCCCCAGCATGCCATAAGTCTTTTTTCAGATGAACGTTCTAACCGACTAGGCAAAATTGCAGATCTTAAGCAGGGTCTTTTGACAACTGATAACTTGCGCTTTTTGCGCTATTGGCATGAGTTGGACTTTAACCAAATAGGATTTGGTTTTCATGATAGGGCGAGTGCTGCAAATTCTGGAATCAAGTGGTTTCCGATAAATAAAGGTGGTGAGGCACGAAAATGGTATGGAAACATTGAGTATGTAGTGAATTGGAAAAATGACGGACAGGAAATGCATGAAGAAGTCATTTCGAAATATCCATATCTAAAAGGTAATTCAGGGCTTGTCCTAAAAACTACTAATCCTTATTTTCGAGAAGCAATAACATGGACTGATATTTCTAATGCTAAGTTCGGAGCTCGTTATTTACCCAATGGATTTCTATTTGAAAAAAGTGGATCATGTCTCTTCACAAAGGATTTTGAGTTAATCCTTGGATTAATGTGTTCCAGACTCTCGGACTACTTTTTTGGGGCAATAAATCCATCTTTGCATTTTCAAGTAGGCGATGTGGGTAATCTCCCAGTTATTCGTGAAATAGAGAAGAAAATAGCTACTGATACGGTAGTAAAAAACGTTGGTATCGCCATATCTTTAGCAAGGACCGATTGGGATGGGTTCGAAACATCTTGGGATTTTCGGGTACTACCCTTACTCATTATTGAAGTCCAAGAAATTGGCATTGAGAAATCCTGGGAACGCTGGAGGGAGCGTTCTGACGATGCGATAGTAAGAACGAAAGAGATCGAAGAGGATAACAACCGACTCTTCATCGAAGCCTACGGCCTGCAAGGAGAGCTTTCCCAGGACGTTCCCGAAGAACAAATCACCCTTACCCGTGCCGACCGCGCAAAAGACTGTCAGCGCCTGATTTCCTACGCCATCGGCTGCATGATGGGACGTTACAGCCTGGACGAACCGGGTTTAATCTACGCCCACGCGGGTAACGTTGGTTTTAATCCAGACCGCTACAAGACTTTCCCCGTCGACGCTGACGGTATTGTACCGATTACCGACGAACTCTGGTTTGAAGACGATGCTGCCAACCGTATCAATGAGGGGTCATGTGGAATAACCCCCAAAAGTGTTCGTTCTGAGCCAAGCCATTTTCC
>JBAXBF010000150.1:0-7516 GCA_037142095.1 Chloroflexota bacterium | reverse complement strand
AACATCTGCGGCAGGAAGATACCAATATCCGTCAGGGCGGGGATCAGACCGATCACCAGGGGCGAGTTCGTGATGTGCATTGCATAAACGGGTAGAATGGCGGAAACGGAAATGAAACTTTCGCCGAAGAGCCAGGTGCCGGCATCCAGCCCGTTAAAAATAAAATTATGCGGATATTGGCGCACAATTTCGTCATCCACAACGGGTTCGGGCGGCAGAATTAAAAGGCTGCGCCAGCCTAAAAGAAAGTGTTCCCAGTGTTTGTGAAAAATCATTGATACCTGCTTAAGATTACCCCGGAACGGGAGAAGATTTTTTATCCACAGATAAACACAGATTTACACAGATGGAAGAAATATAAATCTGTGTTATCTGTGAAATCTGTGGATGGTTCCTTCTTTGCTTATCCCGCAAAAATACGTCCTGCTATATTCTAACAGGTTTACGTGCTATCGTAAAAGAAAGAAAATAAAGATCAGGCTTTCGCTGAAGCAAGTATGCGTTCGACTTTCTTTTCGACTTTTTCGGCATCGGCGGCATTTAAAAAGCCAGTCTCGAATTCACAGAAAAATCGCCCTCCCGCCTCCAACACCTGGACATTCCCTTTTGTTTTTTCTTTCAAGTAACCTTCTGACTCGGCGGTGGCCGGGAGTGCCATACCCAAAGCGTCTTGATCACCCGTCCGTGAAATCCAGCGCAGTACCTTCTTTAACTGAGCAGGTTGATAGCGCACATAATCTGCGCTCCCGTCTGGCAGCACTTGTAAGGTGTGCGCCCACCCTTCCTCATCGGCTAAATAGTCAATAAAGAACACAGCCTCAGGATCGAAGCGGTTTTCTGGTTTCATGATGTGATGTTTTTCAGGATGTTGGGCTAAGTCCTCTATAAGTTTCTGATATCCGGGCGAAACCACCATACCCGGAGCGTAAGGGCGCACCCATACATGCTCCGGAGTAGGCAGTGCGCTGTAGACCAGGCGTCCCTGGTCTACAGGTCGGAAATTGATGTGAGCCAAATACATCAAATCCATTTCGGATTGTTTTAGATTTGTGATCGACATGGATATTGTCAACAGGCTGGATGCTTCGTAAAATTTTACCTGCGGTTCGGCGACATAGTTGTGGGCAAAAGCAATCGTATGCTGGTACTTTCCGCTCACGCCCACATATTTCCCCTTTTCATCCTCGCCTGTGATTAAATAAGCCTGTTGGTAGAAGGCGTTGGGAAGTTCACCATGCAAGGGGTGTTTATCTTCTGGTGTTGGGTTTCCCATCGCCGTTGCGCCGCAATGGATAAAGAATGCGCCATAATTGGCTGTGAAAAATTGGGTCACTTTAGGCTCTGGGAACATGGATTTCATGGTAAGGTTACGCCCATAAAATTTTGCCGACCAGATCTGCTGTCCCTGGAAAGGAAGAACGATAATTTCACCACACTCATTGGTGAGTCTTAAGGCTTCTACGCCGCTTTCATAGCGGAACGCCGACACTTTTATATTCCCAAATTCCAGCAGTATTTTTTCTGCTTCATTGAAGATGCCGTGAGAAAGGAAAAAACGTGTATTCGTTGTCATGTAGTCTGTACCTCTCGAAAAAAAGGGTAGAAGTATCTTGTCCTTATACCCCTAAAAATATGCAAAGCTAAATTACGATTAGTTCACGCCGGTAACTGGAAAATTTTTCCACACCGTCCTGGGTGACACGGACGCCGTCTTCCCAACGCGCCCCGTATTCTTTCGTTTGCAGGAAAGAGTCTACCTGGAAGGTGTAATTCTCTTGAAGAATGTAATCAGAGTTGGACTCCATCCAGGGATGTTCACATTCCATCAAACCGAGGCCGTGGCACGGACCGTACAGAATATTGCTGCCATAACCGCGCTCGCGGATGAGCCCCTGAACTTGATTGACCACATCTTTCGCAATGACCCCGGCTTTCATGAGAGACATGGTCATATTGGATGCGTCCAGACCCGTTTGAAGCAAACCTTTTACATCGGAGGGCATGTGACCCAGGCAGATCGGGCGACCTACACTGGAGGCGTATCCGCCGAAGCGTGCTCCTATGTTGAGTTGCACAACCTCGCCGGCTTCGATCTTCTTCAAAGAGGGGCGTCCAATGGCATTCGTGCTGAATTTTCCAGAGAGAACATACATAGGATGACCTTCATATTCTGCGCCGTTGCGGTAGATGACTTCCTGGGCAATCCCAACGACTTCGACCTCACGCATGCCGATCATGATATTCTGCAGGACGGCTTCGACTGCCTTCTCGGCAATTTTAGACGACTGGCGTAATAACGCGATCTCATTGGCACTTTTGATCTTCCGCATTTCGATGACGATGTCGTCTGCTCTGACAATTTTTCCGCCCGTCATGGCTTGCTGTAACGCCGTGTAGACGGGGACGTTGGCGACAGTATAACCGGCAATCCCCAGGTTCTTCACGCCTTTCCCTTTGGAGATTTCTGAGAAGACACTGGGAAAAGTATCCAATGTTACCCCGGGATATTCCGGCTCGGAGGATTCGCGGTATTCCAATATTCTGCGAATTTCATCGATCTTGCTGCGCCCGCGGGCAAAGGTTAAACTCTCGGGACCGATAATGAGGATCGGCGAGCCTTCGACGGGCACCAGTACGCTGGCGGTTTCAAATGCTGGCCAGTAATCTGCTAAATAACGGACATATTGTGGTTCAGCTTCGCTGCCGAAGGTAAGCAACGCGTCCAAGCCTCGCTCAGCCAATTGCTTTTGAATCCTCTTGATTCTTTCTTGAAATTCAGATTTTGGGATTTCAGTGATCATATAAATTTTTTCCTTTCTCATGAAGTCTTGAAAAGTACTTCGACCAACGTTTCCTCATCCTTTTACGGCACCGAAAGTCAAACCACGAATGAGATATTTTTGTAGAAACAGGGATAATATAATGACCGGGACGACGGCTATAATACTGACCGCATAGACTTGCTCCCAGCGGATCGTATCTGCGTTGACCATGGTCGGAATCACAACGGTAAGCGGGGTAACCTTTGTGCGGGCGAATACGTAAGCCAAAATAAACTCGTTCCAGGCGAAAATAAAGGTGAAAAAGGCGACAGCGATGATGCCTGGCAGCGAAAGCGGTAGTACCATTTGGGTGAAGATTTGCCAGCGCGAACTGCCATCCACGCGGGCTGCCTCTTCGATCTCGATCGGAATTTCTTCAAAGAATCCTTGCAATAACCAGATGGCATAAGGCAGGTTGAAACAGGTGTCACAGATGATCAGCGCCGGGTACGTGTCAACGATGTTTAACTTGTTGAACATGAGAAACAAGGGGAGAGCCAGCGAGACGGGCGGCAGCATTTGAATAGCGAGCAGAATAAAGATCAAGTTCTTTCCGCCCCATTTGTAACGCCCAATCGCATACGCTCCCAGCGACCCCAGCCCAACCGAAAGGATCATCGTAGACGTTGCAATAATAAAACTATCGAGCAAACCCTTTCCACCGCGATTTGCCAGCCCTTCGGAATACGCATCAAAGCTGATTCTGGGAGGCAGGAGCTTCGGCGGATCTGTAAAATGTTCCCCGGTCGTTTTGAAGGTGCCGACGAACATCCAATACAGGGGGAAAAGCACGAACATCAATAAAGCCGAAATCAACGCGATGCGGATGATGTTATTTGTTGTCTTCATAGCGTCTCCTTCAATCCTCTTTTGAGAGTTGGCTGAACAGGAACCTCACCAATATTAATGCCAGGATCAACTGAACATAGGAGAGCGCGGAGGCGTATCCAATGCTGAAGAAACTGAAACCTTTTTGATAAGCATACATATTCATGGTTTGGGTGGCGATTCCGGGTCCCCCACCGGTTGTAACCAGGATGATATCAAACATCTTAAGGTCTTCAATGGCACGGATAAGGACGACCACCACCATGACCGTTTTCAAGAGGGGCAGGACAATTTTCCAGAACACATTCCAATCCGATGCGCCGTCCACTCTGGCGGAATCGATTAAATCCTGGGGTACAGATTGCAGCCCGGCGAGCAGCACCAACATCACGAAGGGGAACCATTCCCAACCATTGGCGATGATGATGCCAGGTAAAGATGCCTGCGGATTTCCCCACCAGGAGATTGGCTGTAAACCTATGCTTTTTATAAGATAATTGACCGGACCGAAGCGATCATCCAAAAGCATGCGGAAAATAAAGCCCACCACAACAGGTGCCAGGGTAGTCGGGATGAGTAAAATTGCAACGATGATGCTTCGTCCCCTGAAATCACGATTTAATATAAGTGCTGCGCCAAATCCTAAAAATAATTGGAGAGCTGCCCCGCCTATGACCGAGATGAAACTCACCTTAACAGCGCTCCAAAAAGTTGCGTCTCCGAATACTTTTAAATAATTGCCAAAACCAACAAATTTAATCGGCGAAGGTAACGCCAATTCGTACTGGAAAAAACTCAAAAAGATACCATAGATGAGCGGAAATACGCAAATAACGATGATGACGATGATATTGGGAGTCATCAATTTCGAAGCAAAGGCTTTATCGTACCAACTCTGTGTTTTTTTATTCGCTTGTGCGGTGATCATAAGCTGCCCTTCTTTATTGTTGGGGAGGGCAGAAAACACCCTCCCCAAAACGATAAGGTAGATGCCAATTATTGAGTACTAATACCCGCTTCTTTCCATACCTGGTTCAGTTGCAGATAAATTTCCTTTTGTTTATCTCTGCCAAGTGTATTGGTAATGTCTTCCCATTGTTTGGCGACATCATCCAGAGTCTTTTTCGCATCTGCATCTGGTGAAGAGAAATAGGTGCTGATGCCTATTGCCAGCGCGCTATAATACTGCTCTGTTCCCGGCATATTCAATTCTGGGAAACCGTTCTCCAGATTAGCCTTAATCCCGTTCAAGTAATCTTCCGCATCCTTCTTGGTGGGGAACATCTCGAATGCCCCAACGGCTTTGTAATGAGAGTAGCGGAAAGGATCCTGTCCGGTGGCGGGGCTGGAGACATAAGCCAGGCTGGCTTCATCCGCCATAAAACGAGCGACCTGGTAAGCTTTGGCGGGGTCTTTTGCCCATTTGGTAATGCCGATCACACGTCCGGCTGCCATCACGGGTGCATGGAAGACCTTGTCACCTGTCTTTGTGCCTGGCACAAGGGCTGTGCCGATCTTGCCGACGATGGTTGATATTTGAGGATTTTGTCCGACACGACCCGGATCAGTCCATTGAATTTCCATGGCGGTCTTGCCTTGGAGGAAGATTGCCTGGAGCTGGTCAAAGCCGTAGGTCTGGGTTTCCGGTGGGCAATATTTCAGTTCTTGCTTGTACATTTCGAGCGCTTTTACGGCTGCGTCAGAGTTGATCCCCGGTTTCATGTCCGCGTCGAAGTATTTCACGCCCATAC
Organism: Chloroflexota bacterium; assembly: GCA_037142095.1. GTDB lineage: Bacteria > Chloroflexota > Anaerolineae > Anaerolineales > DRKV01 > JBAXBF01. Next base: position 2,115 of record JBAXBF010000150.1, on the reverse strand, counting down.
TGGCTGCATAGTTTAAGTACCAGGCGTATTGGAAGTCCTTTTGTCCATAGGTGGCTGTACCATAGAAATCATCCGTTAAAGCTTGACCAGCCAGCTTTTCACCCTTCTTGCGGGTGAAAAATTCTGCGACCTGGTGATATTGTTCCCAGGTCTCGGGAGGTTTCAAGTCGTAACCATATTTTGCCTTGAAGGCGGCTTGCTCATCGGCATTCGAGAAAAGATCGGTGCGGTAAAACAGGGCGAGAATATCGCCGTCATAGGGCAAGGTGTAATAGTCATTGCCGACTTTGCTGTAGAGGTCGCGGAAACGAGGCACAATGTCTTCCATGTCTGCCCCGGGTCCGGTATTGAGGTATGAGGTGATGGGCAGAATATACCCATTGGCGACAAAGTCCCCTAAATGTTTGGGGAAGAAGACCACAATGTCATAAGCGCCGCTGCCTGCCACAAATTCGGTCTTGAGCTTGGTGTAGAGGTCATCAAAAGATAAACCGACGATCTCCAGATTTACGTCGAATTCCTCTTCCATTTCCTGCTTAAACCAGGTCCATTGAACCTGGTTGTTGCCGCCATCGCCGGCGACGACCAGGGTGACCTTATGTTTGGGCGCGGCTGTATCGGCTGCGACTGGTGCTGCCGCGGCTGCTGCCTGGGTAGGTTGTCCAGCGGGAGCCGCGGGCGCTGCCGGACTGCTGCAAGATGCCAGCATACTGAACATAATAATCATTGAAACAATTGTAAAGATTAACCTTTTATTCATTGAGTTGCCTCCTGTTATTTGCAAATATGCACGATAAATTGAGATGGTTCGTAACCATCCTAAATCACTCAGTTGTCTCTACCTTCTCTTTTGATTTTGAACATTTGCCTCCTTAACCAAAAATCCGATAAAACATTGACGCGTTTTCACATACAGTTACATCCGCAAGAGTCTCGGATCACTAAAGTGACCGGTAACTTGATATGAACCGGGTTGACTGCCTCCGTTTGGGCGTTGATTCCTTCTAACAGCAGCTTGGCAGTTTCCTCGCCAATTTTGTCCCAGGCGTAATCCAGGTGGGTGAGACGGGGGGTTAAGAGATGCCCAAACTGCATATCATCGAAGGAAACCACGGCAACGTCTTGGGGTACCCGCAGGTTATTTTCACGCAAGGCTGAGATCGCTCCCATACCCATCAGGTTGTTGCTGCAATAGATCGCCGTGGGAAGGATGTCCTTCTTTATCCAGTCCTGGGTGATCTGGTAGCCATCTTCATAACTCCATTTGCCAGACTGGATAAGATCGTCTTCTATTGGTAGAGCTGCCTGACGGAAAACCTGAAGGCAGCCTTCCAATCGCTCGCAGGCGTGGCTTTCCTGAGCGGGTCCTGATATCAAACCGATGCGGCTGTGATGGTGGACGTTTACCAGATGCGAGACTAATTCATAGCTGCCCAGGGTATTGCCGGCGGTTACGATGCCAACTTCGCCGACCCCCAATTCATTATCAATCGAGACGATGGGTATATGATATTCATCCTGCACTTTGCGCAGCAGTTCGAGACATTCATCGCTGGCAGTCGAGGCGATGATGATGCCTTCGACGCGTTTGTTGACCATGGTCTCGATCGCTTTTATTTCGCTGTGGGATTCCCCGTTGGTATTAAAAAGAATAAGCTCGTATTCCTGACCGCCGTTTGAGCGAATGAACTGTTCTGCCCCTTTCACAGCCAGACCAAAAAACGGGTTGGAAATATCTCCCATCACAAAACCAATCGAAAAGGTGCGCCCGTATTTCAATTGCCTGGCGGTCATATTGGGGCGGTATTGCAGTTTTTCGATGGCGATCTGGACACGGCTGCGGGTGGATTGACTGACATAGCCAGCCTCACGAATCACGCGTGAAGCGGTGCTGACGGAAACACCTGCTTCTCTGGCGACATCATGAATGTTGATTGGCATCAGGTACCCTTTAACGACAACCCAAGGTTGTATGATAGCGGTTTCAGAAAATGGTCAAAAATATGGCAACGTTGCCACAATGTCTTCATAAAAAAGCCTTGCGTGACCCATCACCAGGCTTAATGTTGAAAGTTATGCTATGACGTGTTACCAAGTCACGAACAGAACATGCGG
>JBAXBF010000149.1:0-7560 GCA_037142095.1 Chloroflexota bacterium | reverse complement strand
TTGTTGTTGGAGTCAAAGTACTGGTTGTTGTTGGAGTCAAAGTACTGGTTGTTGTTGGAGTCAAAGTACTGGTTGTTGTCAGTGATGGAGTTAATGTTTGCGTCAATGTAGGAGGGGATGTAACTGTCGATGTACTCACTTTTGGGGAGACAGAAATGGATTGGTAGGTTGGTCTAAGTGGTAAAGGTGTTCCTATCTTCTGATGTGACGTTCCAGATTGTGCTGGCGATACGGTTTTCATGACTTTTTTTCCATTAGATGGTATAATTAACACTGAAGACCGTTGTAACGTACTACTTTGCGATATTTGATTAAGAGCAATCAAAAGACAAAATAACAATAGTGTACCTGTCTTAATAAAGACTAGCATACCAATAGTAACAAGACTAAACAACTCACTTTCGCTCCAAGAGATTTTTATCATACAGTTACTCTATAGAAATAACACAATCGAAGTAATTTATGGTATTATACATCAACTGAGTAAGACGGGCAATTAGGAGCATTATAATGAATGATCCGTTAATGGAATTGGAACAACTCACAGATGAAGAGATAAAAGGATACGAAATATACCGCCGTAAATTTATGGCACTATATCCTCTTCCTGAAAAACCAACACCAACTAAACAAGGGTGGGAATTCAAAGCATATTTTATTGTTAGTGTAGCAGCCGTCTTACTTGCATCTATGCGTACTGCAGAACAATTCTATCGCGCCGCGACATTCAGTGCAAACCCGATACTAGGTTACATCGAAGCTTTTTTGGCAGTATTTACGGTCGAAACAGGAATTGTTGTGTATGCAGCCGTATTAGCCGCACGAAGAAAGAAGATCGCCACGTGGGTAATGTGGTTTGGAATCGTATTATTGGCATCTATATCAATTGTGGCAGGACTTGGACAAAGTTTATATCTAACAACCGACATTGATCCTCGTATCCTTAAGTACACTGAATACATGTTATCCATTCTCATAGGACCTGGAGCATCTATCGCCGCATTAATTGGTGGACATATCCTTGGTCAACAAATTTCTTCAGTAGCTCAACAATATGAAGAGGATATGAGCGAATATGAAGCAGAATTGCAACAATATAACGAACGCATTATTCGGACGTGGCAGCGCTCTTTTGAACGTAGAGTAGTAATGGGATTAACTTCAGCAACGAGAACTCCAGATGTCGAAAATGATAATAATGCGCATCAACCACACACAGAACCATCTAACGGCGGATCAAAATCGGAGAAGTTAGTTGAAGTATTTGTTCCAATTCTTACCAACCCTAATGTTGTAGGTGGAGGTAACCATCGTCAAATTCACCAAACAGAAGAAAAATCTTTACCTTCGAAGACCCAGCCGCCTCCTCTACCTACTATAAGCAAACCGGAGCAAATACAAATCGATCCCAAATTTTCACGATCAGTAACACAATGGTTAGTTATTAACGGGAAAACACCTTTTGATGCTGATCTTAATCTTGCGAATATTGCGAAAGATACAAATGTACAATCTGAGATTATCCGTAATATTTTATTAAAGATGCGGAATACCAAAGCTGCATAAAGAAATATTATCTTCTTTACTCATCTCAAACGTATTATTCGCTTTATAAACGCCATTGATTAACAGTGTGCATATAATTTACATATTTGATTCGCGTTATTTACGCGGAGTATTATCTGTCTTTGGAGACTAACGAATTGTTATCAAAAATCATTTTCCAGGAGTGTACCCCATGAAACGCATGACTCTCCCCGGACCGAAAGGACGGGCTATTATTGAACGTGACCGAAAGGTCAATTCTTCATGTTATACACGTCCTTACCCATTTGTTATGGATCACGGAAAGGGTGTGGATGTTTGGGATGTGGACAACAATCACTTTCTAGACTTTGCCTCTGGTATTGCTACTGCATCTACTGGACATAGCCATCCTGCAGTTGTAAAAGCCATACAGGAGCAAGCTGAAATATTTCTCCATATTTCGTCCGATTTTTATCATATAAAATGGGTTGAGTTAGCTGAAAAATTAATCTCAATCCGACCATTCAAGGAAGAAGGGATGGTTTTCTTAGGAAACTCAGGTACAGAATCTGTCGAAGCAGCATTAAAATTGGCACGCTATCACTCCGGTCGTGATAAATTCATTGCTTTTTTAAGTGCATTTCATGGGCGTACTCTAGGTTCTTTGAGTGCGATGGGTAGTAAAGCTCACTATCGCCGGCGATTTTCCCCATTCATAAGTGGTGTCTTCCATGTGCCCTATCCAAACTGCCGTCAACCGTTACTTGTTTCTTCACCTGGCGAAGGGTATGGAACCACGATTGTTCGTTACATCGAAGAACAAATCATCGGACATCTAGCACCGGCAGACGAAATTGCTGGTATCTTGGTTGAGCCTATCCAGGGTGAAGGAGGATATGTTGTTCCCCCGCTTGATTTCTTCCCCGCATTACGTGAGCTTTGTGATCGCTATGATATATTACTCATTGCTGACGAAGTTCAAACTGGTGTTGGGAGAACAGGTAAATGGTGGGGTATTCAACATTTTGGTGTTGAACCTGATATTGTCTGTTTTGCAAAGGGTATAGCATCTGGTATTCCACTAGGGGGGATCATTGCTCGAAAAAGCGTTATGGATTGGGATGTTGGCGCGCATGGCAACACTTTTGGCGGTAATCCCATTGCATGTGTTGCAGCTCTGGCTACTTTGAATTTGGTTGAAACAGAATTGATGCAAAATGCGTTTGTAGTCGGGTCCTATGCATTAGATAAATTAAAGCAGATGATGGAACTACATCCTCATATCATGCTTGACGTGCGCGGTTTTGGATTGATGATTGGTATCGAAATTGCTGATGGTCAAAAGGATGACAAGGGACGTACACGTAGAGACCGCATCGTAGATCTTGCATTTGAGTACGGTTTACTCATACTTGGCTGTGGTAAAAACGTAATTCGACTTATCCCACCATTAACTGTGACAAAAGTCCAGATTGATGAAGGTTTATCCATATTCGAAAGCGTAATCGATGAAGTAGAATAAGCCAATAATTATGCTCCCAGATTTTCGGGTCCGACAGAGAGATTACCTTCTCGAGATTTCGCGTGCGATCAGCCAAGAATTAGATCTGGATGCACTCCTGACACGTATAGTTCGTATTTCCGCCGAGATGTTGGCGGGACAAGCGGGATTAATCGCTTTAAGACGCGATATGGGTGGGTGGGAATTTGCTACAACACATGGAATTCCAGCATCATTCATCCGTTATCTAAATGTTTTACTTGCGCAAATTCAACCCATGGATAATCCAGTCCATACAGAATTACCACAAGTACAAGAATTAATCCAAGAATTAAATAGTTCTGCTAGTCTTGGTTTTCTAGCAAGCGTCGGATTGCCATTAGTTGTTTTTGAGCGATTAATTGGGGTAATATTCATCTTTCGTAGCTACATGGGAGTATTCTCTTCTGATGACTACGCTTTATTACAGGCATTCGCTGATCAAGCTGCCATTACTGTCAATAATGCCCAACTATATACCCAAGTGAGTCATGAAAAGCAGCGCATGGATGCGCTCTTAGATACTGTTGCAGACGGGATTCTAATCTTATCTGCAAACCGAAAAATCGAGCGCACAAATCCTGCCTTTGAACGGATGATCGGTATATCTCGCAAAGAAATCATTGGAAAATCCCATGAAACCATTGTCCATTGGAAACATCGGCGGCATGGTATGACTTTAGAAGAAGCGGAAGCGGGAGGATGGCCACTAACACCAGAAGCGATTCTTTATACAGAAGGTAATTTGGAGCGAAAAGATGGAACAGATTTACCGGTTGGTATTACATACGCTCCTTTACTTTCGGGAACTAATGCTTTGTTAAACACAATCGCTACCGTTCGCGATATCACTCGTTTTCGGGAAGCGGAAGAAATTAAGAGCACATTTATCTCGGTTGTCAGCCATGAATTAAAGACACCTGTAGCACTAATCAAAGGATATGTTGCAACCTTACGGCGTGAAGATGCTTCTTGGGATCAAGCAATCATAAAAGACAGTCTGCAAGTCATTGAAGAAGAAGCAGATCGTTTAGCTGAATTGATTGAAAATCTCCTCGATGCATCTCGTCTTCAAGCTGGGGGTTTTAAGTTAAATCTTGCCCAGGTAAATTTGGAACAATTGTTTCAAAGAATCATTAACAAATTCCGCCAAAGTACAGTGGATATGGCAAAATTTGGATTCATATCAGATTTTCCCAATAACTTTCCAACAATACTAGGAGATGAGAACCGCCTGACACAAGTAATAAATAATTTAATATCGAATGCAATTAAGTACTCACCAACCGGCGGAGAAGTACGTGTTAATGGACAAGTACGGCAAGATGTAGTTATTATTTGTATAAGTGATCACGGGCAGGGTATTTCTCCTGCTGATGCTCCTTATATCTTTGATCGTTTTTTTCGGGCGTCAGAATCAAGTCGAAAAACTAAAGGAGCTGGATTGGGTCTCTATTTGACTCGATCCATTATTGAAACGCATGGGGGATCTATTTGGGTTGACCCTCACTATAACGATGGTGCTCGGATCTGTTTTTCATTACCAAGATAAATTATCTCATTAACTCAAAGGAGAATATCGTATATGCCAAGAACTCAAATGAATTGTCCCAAATGCCGACAACCTGTAGTTGTCAACTTACAACAATTATTCGATGTCGGTATAAATCCTTCCGCAAAGCAAGCTATTTTATCAAATTCAGCGAATGTAGTTAATTGCCCTCATTGTAGCTTCCAAGGAATGGTAGCGTCACCGGTCGTTTATCATGATCCAGACAAAGCGTTACTGCTAACTTATGTGCCAGCAGAATTAAGCCTTCCACGCGATGAACAAGAACGTGCTATTGGAGCATTAATAAAACAGGTTATGGATAAACTTCCTCCTGAAAAACGCAAAGCTTATTTATTAAGCCCTCAATCTTTTTTCACATGGCAAAGTTTTATAGAGCGAATCCTTGAAGCGGATGGTATCACAAAGCAGATGATTCAAGATCAACAGCAGCGAGTTCAACTATTTCGCCGAATGCTTGAAGCAACTTCCGATGATGTACTAGATGAAATTATCAAACAAGACAAAGCACTCATTGATGAACAATTTTTCACACTCGCAAGTACATTAGCAAGATCTATCTCTTCATCAGGTGATGAGAAATTAATGCAGCGTTTTACCCAAATCCAGGATAAAGTGTTAAGATCTACCGAAAAAGGACAAATTCTTTTAGCTCAAGCATTTGAACTTGAAGCCGCACAAAAGTCATTAACACAGGATAGTAAAATGATTACCCGAGAAAGGTTACTGGATTTAATCATCGAGGCAACTAATGACACTCGTCTTCAAGCACTGGTTTCTCTTGCGCGTCCTGGAATCGATTATTCCTTCTTCCAAATGTTGACCAATCGCATTACAGATGCTAAAGGAAACGAACAAACGACCCTGATGCAGTTGCGTTCGAAATTGCTCGATTTAATTTCTGATTTCGATAAAAATATAGAAGAGCAGCAAAAGGAAGCTCGTAAACATATACAAACTCTTTTGAGCGCCGAAGATGTCGAACAAGCAATTCTGGAAAACTATTCTATTATAGACAACAATTTTGTCGATGTGCTCCAGAGCGAACTGGAAGCGGCGCGGAAAAACGGCGATTTAGAAAAATCAACTAAAATTAATAAAATGCTTGAGGTGATTGAAAAGAACAGTATTCCACCAGAAGTAATGTTAGTCGAATCTATGTTGAACGCTCCCGATGAAGAGACCATTCGAAAAATTATTACGGAAACTGGTTTTGATATCGATAAAGATTTCTTCCAATTTCTTGATGAAATGATGAACCAGGCAAAGTCATCTCAAAATACTGCTCTATTAGAACGCACACAGCGGCTCTTTAATGTTGCAAAAACAATGGCAAAATAATAAAACATTTGAAAGAATAAGAGATTACCTGCTGATAGCTATCGGTGCTTTGCTACAAGCATTGGCATTACGTTTGTTTTTAATTCCGGCAAATTTAGCAAGCGGTGGCATCAGCGGGTTATCTCAGATTATTAATCATTATACCGGTTTCCCAATCGGACTGATGACTTTTATAGGCAACGTACCCCTTTTCATCTTGGGTTGGCGTTATCTCGGAGGACGGCGATTCGCTCTAAGAACCGCCTTCGCGGTAGTGTCGTTTTCTATATTGACTGATTTCTTATTAATTTTTATACCTACCCGTGGATTAACCCATGACATGACTCTCAACGCCTTATATGGCGGAGTAATGAGTGGTATTGGTTTTGGGTTGGTTTATCAGGGACGTGCCACAAGTGGTGGCAGCGATATTTTAGCTAGAGTCCTTAACCATTGGCGTGGTATTTCAATCTCTACTAGCTATTTATTAACGGATGCAATCGTCATGTTCCTGGCTGGCATATCTTTCAGTTGGGAACATGCCTTGTACGCATTGGTAATGCTCTACATAAGTGGGATAGCTGCAGAGACTGTGAGTCAAGGTGCAAATGTCGTCCGGACAGCGTTAATCATTACAAACCATATTGAGGAAGTTAAGCACCAGATACTTTTTGGATTAGAACGTGGCGTAACTATTCTCCCAGCACGGGGCGGTTATACCGGTGCAGAACGGATGGTCCTATATTGTGTTATCAGCCGCACTGAAGTAGGACAACTCAAAGATCTTGTACGTGAAGCTGATCCAGAAGCTTTTATGGTCATTGGTGACGCCTATGAAGCTCTTGGTGAAGGTTTCCAACCCCTTAAAGAAAAATAAATCTATTGGTCTTGAAACTCACTTTAAAGTACTGCAGATACAAGGGATGAACGTTGATCAAATATAAGTACGATTTTTTTACTATTTGACTAAATGTAGCGTTGCACCAACAATGATACAAATTTGTCCAATATGATAGGAAATTCTATTCAAAATTTTTACATTCTGAATAGGACGAATGTGTTTGTTCCAAATAATTATGGTATCAGATGCATAGAACAATAAAGCTCCAGAACCTACAAGAATCGCATGCCCATCATTCCATCTCTCGCCTTGGGTATAGGTGAGTAATGCAGAAATTAACATCAAACTAAGTACTATTAGGTATGGACCAATCAGGTATACCATAATCTTCTTCTCTCGCTTAATAATCGCTTCTTCAGTTAGCCGAATATATGTTTGCAACGATGTTATGGCAACGAATACAGTGATTAGAATAGCCGGAAGATTGAATACGGGTAATTTATCATTTAAACCAATGATGTAACAAATAAAGGTGAACACAAAAGAAATCGCTCCAATGATAAATCCTCTATCATTGCTCGATATCATAAGAACGACATCACCTATTAACGAAAATAATAAACCTAGTGCAAACCAAACTGAATGCCCTTGAAATTTAGTTATCCCATACAACCAGATAAATAATAAAATAATTACGGCTGGTTTGGTAAAATACTCAAACAGATTGAGATTTTTCCTCCTTCTTGTATATTGGAAAACGAT
>JBAXBF010000148.1:0-7655 GCA_037142095.1 Chloroflexota bacterium | reverse complement strand
CTCAAAAGGATGGACCGCGTGTCAAAAAAGAGCCCCGGGCTTAACTGCCAGGGCGTCAGCATTAATAGTATCCCCAAAATGCCGATGCCGAATCCAACCAAAATCTGTTTAAGGGTGGGGCTTCTTGTTTCCCAATCAAGTCCAGTCAGATCATAAAGCATTGCCAAAGCGAACAACAATGCTGCGTTATTTGCCAAGCTAATCACCATTTGACTGTCCACATTGATTACCTTTCACTCAGGTTTGAGTGAGTACGGATCATTTTCCGATAATTAGTTTCTTATTAAACTATTTTACCATAACCTGGACGACATCACGTGTACTGCTTGTCCTTCCTCTCCCTAAATTCTTTTACTATTTTCTGACAAATCATTGACGGCTATAATATACAATAGGTGTAATATAAAATCAGTTTTAAGTTGTTCAATTAAGGATATTCGATGATTGAAAATAACTCGGAAAAGAAAGCTCAAATAATATATTTTGGGCATGGCGGGGGACCCCTGCCAATTCTCGGAGATGCCAGCCACCAGGGCATGATCGATTTTATGACCAGGCTTCCATCCCAGCTTAAAAAGCCAGACGCCATCCTTGTCATCAGTGCCCATTGGGAAGAGACATATGCAACCTTGATGGGAGCGTCCCATCCGCCGATGCTCTATGATTATTATGGTTTTCCTGAGGAATCCTATACGATCCAATATCCAGCCCCGGGAAGTCCGGAGCTTGCCCATAAGATCACGGAACTGCTGAAAACAAATCATGTGCCTGCGCAAATTGATCCCGTCCGCGGTTTTGATCACGGATTATTTATTCCACTGAAGCTCATGTACCCTCAGGCGGATATTCCCTGCCTGCAACTTTCCCTTGTAAAGGGTCTGAATTCCGAGGCGCATATTAACCTCGGTAAGGCATTGCGTGGATTGCTAAATGAAAATATTCTTGTGATCGGCTCTGGATTCTCATTCCATAACTTGAGAGCCTTTTTTGGAAACCAGCCTGGCACCCCTGATCCAGCCAATGATGCCTTTCAAGACTGGCTCATCGAGACATGCACTGCCCCAACACCGCAGTCTGAGCGCGAGAAACGCATGATCGAATGGGAAAAAGCGCCATCTGCACGCTATTGCCATCCTCGCGAGGAGCATTTGTTGCCTTTGCATGTCTGTATAGGGATGGCGGGTATACCAGCGAAACTGATCTTTGATGATGAGATCTTCGGCAAGAGAAACGTCGCATTTCAATGGTGACGAGCTTCTTGATTATTTCATAAAAAGCTTCACGTCTTGATTTTTTTGGGCGCGCAGATCTCTTTGCTGTATTGTGCGGTGTGCGCCGTCGCAAAGCGGTTTCTTCCAGGAATGACCGCAATTGCACAGGGTAACCCGGTTGCGGGTTTCAAAAGGTTTACCGTCCGAGCGTTCAATGGGGATATTGCCAGTTACCCATAATGGACCTTCGATGGGACCGTCCGACGTGATTTCCGTAGTAACCGCGATTTGGGTTGGTAAATCCGGCTCGATGTTGGCTTCTTCCAATTTCATGGCGTAGGAATAGGCACCCGCCGGGCAGCGTTCGATCATGCTGATAATCTCTGCGCGTGTCCGTGGCTCAGAAGTTTGGCTGATCAATCTGCCGATGCTTGTTTGGCGGTTGCCGCAGAAGCCGGATAACATGCACAGGTAGCCGTCTTGCTTCACTACGATCCCTTTACTGCTTCTGTTAATATACTCACGTTCAGCAGATGTACGGGTATCGGCAGTCTCTGTGCCGTCAAACTTATTTTCACGGTGGCAACCATCACAATAGGGTTTGTTCTTGGAATGACCGCAGCGGCATAAACCGTAGAACTCATAACCTTCTTTCTTTTTGACTTCGTATTCCTTTTCTTTTTTCCAGGTTAACGGTTCGCCATATTCAGAGACTACCTGGGTTTTATGGATCAGGGGAACATTCCCAAATACATGGTAAGAGCCGTTTTGCATAATAACAATTTTGGGATTATTGGATTCGGTTTCGGGGTTTTCAGACACCATTTCCTCCTGAAAATGACTGATTCTTGCAAATGATAGATCCAAATTGCCTGGTTGAGTGAACCAAACCGGGGAACCATTCTACCCCATTATACTTTCAATCACCGAAAAAGTCATTAAAGTGTTATTTTTTGGAAAGGGTAAACGATTAAGAAAATTTTACCCTTCAATGGATTGGCGGCACGAAAATTGCACCATAAGGAACACCCGTAATTTGCGAAACGAACCGCGGTGAAGAGAGACATCGCCGGGCACGTTTCTTGCAATATTTCTATCCAGTAACCTATTTGCGGGTGCTTTAGGAGAGAGACTATGTTCGGTTATACATTTCACGAGTTATTGTTTGCAATGGCTGTGGTCATTTTTTCTGTAGGTTTCATCACCTTTTGGGTCGGAGTCTATATCCTTGTGGCACGGAGTGCCAACCGAGAATTGACTGCGATTACAAAACAGACGATTCAGATGGCGCAGAAAGGTATCACGGATGGTCTTTCCGGGTTGGTAGGCAATGCTTCGACGCTCATCACGGCGTTGAACCAGCTAGTCCATACCCAGAATGGCGTTGGCAGTTTCTTGATCATCATCGGTCTGGCATTGATGGTGGCAAGCACGAGCCTGGCATTGTATTTATTCACTAAATCCGTTTAACCAGAAAGAGGTGAACCATATGGATGAGATCAGACAAGTCCTGTCAAAAACGAGCTCTCCTTGGGTTCTTTTGGCATTGAAGCAGGATGCCCTGGTCAAGCGGCAGTTGGATGACCAGGCATTTCGTAACATGGCAATCGAGCGCATCGGCAGCGATGCGTCTGGTTGGACTCCAGCCGCCCTGGCATTCCTTGCGCTGAAATTGGAGCAGACTCCTCAAGAACTGCGCGATGCCCTCCGCCAAAAACCAGATAGCCTGCCTATTCCGGAAGAATTGCGCCAGAGGGCAAATGCTGTCTTGAAAAACCTTTGCCAGAGTCCGGTGCAGGTCGATCTGGCACAGGCTGGATTGCTGGCATTGGCGATCTATGACCGCTACTCCCAGTTGGGAGATTGGAGCAAGGTCTTTGCCGAATTGGTCAAAGAATGTCCCGCGGTGCGAAAATCACCGCTCGGTCTGGCGGCGTATGCCTGTTTATACGGTTTCGTGCCTGATACGCTGGCTTTGATCCGCGGCATGTTGCTCGGAGAATCAACTGATCGTTCCGACTTCATTTCGCGTTGTGAGGCAGCGATCTATGCCGTCTTGACTCAGCCCTTTACCTTGCAGGAACAAGTAGATGTCTTCCAGTCCATCTTAAAAGACCTCACGGCTGGGGCACGTTTGCAATTTCTGCGAGCCTTGAATAACCGCCGCACCAGTCTGGCAGTCGCCCTGGCAGCCTTTATCCTGTCCGCTTTTCCCGAGTCGATAGTGAAAGCCGTGGATGCCCATGGTTTGGATTCGGTCGGGCGGGAGAATCTCTTCAGTGATCCCTTGGGTGATCTCGAACGGATCAATTACTCGATCGAGATTTATCGCATTGCCAACCAACCCGAGGCGACCGAACATCTTTTGAAACTGGCACAGGAGATTGCCCAGAACTTACAATCAAACCTGGTTACCCAATTGGCATACACAGCCACCCGCAAGGATGACGCCAAATCTGCCCTTGAATCGCTGGAGAGGAATAAGCCTCAATCCGCGTCCGATCCCCGCTTGCAAGCCATGCTTGCCCTGAATTTGATGGATAACCATCATTATGCGGATGCCGCCAGTATTCTCAAGAAACAACCGGTTGAGCCCTGCGCTGAGTGGCTGCTGGCGAAAGCCCGCTACCTGCGCTACAAGAATGAAATCGAACCCGCCTCTCACACTGCTCTGCAAGCACTGGAAGCTTTTGCCCAGCGTTCTCCTGCCGTTGTTGTGGATAACAGCGGTAAGACTGAAAGCAATGCCCAGATTGCAGCTTACATCAGACAGTTAGCCGATTTACTGCTCAACCTGCCCGACCCGAAGGGTGTCTACCTTACGCAGGTGCAGCGGGCTGCCGAGTTAAGCCTGATCTACCAGCCGGAGGATCCGAAAGGGTTGTGCCTCCTGGCGCAAACACTGCGTCTGGCAGGGTACACCGCCAAAGCTGTTGAGACCGCCTCTCTGGCGGCGGTTCTGGCGGTGAATGATGTGGATGTACAACGCGTCCTGGCACAAACGTTCGAATCGGCGGGAGAATGGGAATCTGCCCTGGAAGTGTGGAAAGGAATTATCTATACCGAGAGTCCACCCGCAACCTCCAACGACTCACCTCTACCTCTGAAAAATAACAATCCGAGCGATCTGCGCGCCTATGCAATATGCGCGATGAATATGAAACAGCCTGCCCTTGTCCTCCAACCTCTCCAACAGGTATTAGAGATGAATGACCAGGACGGTCAGGCGCACATTATGCTTGCCAACGCTTGTTTCAGCCTTGCCAAATCCGCTGATCTTGCGGATGGCTATTTGCAAGCCGTCGAACATTACCGCCAGGCGATTCGACTGGAACCGGCCAACCGCCTTCTTTTCCGCAGTCTTTCTGAGTCTTGTGCCGCAGCCGGAATGGCGGAGAACGCTCTGGATGCTGCCCGCCAGGCGTTGAGTCTCGCACCGGCAGAGGTCGAAAATATCCTCTGGTTTGCCCGCCAGGCGATGGCGTTGCACGCTCCCCAAGAAACCATTGATACGCTCAATTGGGCGATGAAATTGCATTCCCAGGAAGTACGCCTCAAAGCAGTTCTGGCGCAAGCCAACCGGATGCTGGGCAACGAGCAAGAAGCCCTGGTGGCGTATGAAGCCGTTTTGGACAGCCCAAACGACATCACCCTGGATGATTTACTGGATACCGGACGCGGGCTGCTTGCCTTCGGTAAAACAGACAAAGCCATTTTCGCTTTAGAACGTGCCCGCCAGACTTTTCCAACCATGGGAGAACAGGCATCTTTCGATCTTTTGGCGCTGCTCACGGAAGCTTATCAAACCAGCGGTAATATTCTGGAAGGTATTCAAGCGGCGGAAGGGGCTCTTTCGCTAAAACCGCAGAATGCCTCGCTCTGGAAACGCAAGGCGGATATGTATTTGCAGAGCGACCAAGCTCGCCCGGCTTTGATAAGCCTGGAGCGCGCCATTGAATTAGATCCGCAGGATTATGAAGCCCACCGCCAGGCGATGGAGATTCTGCGCCTCAGTGGTAATCTGGCAGGCGCGCTGGAACATGCCCGCAAGATGGCTGACGAATCCACGGCAGCGCGTGCCATGGCGGCTGCTTTCGTCAATGAAATGCTCGAACCCGATCTGGCATTTGAAATGTGCCAGGGCTGGGAGCAAGCCGCACAATCAGATCCCGCCGCAGGCGCTCAACTGGGCTGTCTCAAGGCGGAGTTAGAACTGGCTTCCGGTAAGGATGAGGAAGCTGCCCAGACCGCTGCCGCGCTGGATCAGATTGCGGCTGCGCTTACACAGGATAAGACAGACCCAGCATGGACGATGTGCCTAACTTCCTTGAAAACTCGCCTCGCTCACCGCGGTAAGAATGGGACAAGTGCAGCTTCATCCGGCGCAGTTGAGGCATCATTGCCATCCGTGGCTGATCCTCTCCCAACCCGCGCCGCACAGTCTCTGGCTGAAGCCGCCTTGGAACTGGGAGAATGGGACAAAGCCCTGGTGTGGTCGCAGCAGGTTGTGGCTGATATGCCCATCGAACCTTTGCCGTATCTCAACCTGGCACGCGCCTATATCCTGCGGGCTGAGAATCAGCGTATTTGCCGGGTGTTGGCAGTGAAACAGCACGCCCCCGGTGAGATTGCCCTGGCAGAAGAAAGTCACCAGGCATTTAGCAGCGCCATTAAAAACGCCGCTCAGCGCGCCAGTGAGTCTCAACGCCAGCGATTTATCCAACGCTGGGAGGTACGCGGCGCCGCTGTTTTTGAAGAAGTGCCTTCTCCCGAAACATTGAATATCCTTGCAAATCTCATCAGTGATGCGGGTGATGCCGCGGCATGTACGGCTGCATTTTCCCGTCTGGGAGATGTCTCTGCATCTACCCAGGCTGTCCAGGCGTATGCTGGACATAGCCTGGTATTGCTGCAGAACGCGCTGGCATTCTTGCCCGCTCAGCCGCGCCTGGCGATGGAGACCGCCTTACTGGCGATTGAACGCTGGAAAGAGGCTGCTCAGCCGGTCAAAGATTTCAGCTTTCCCCTCACCTATGCCCTGGCTGGTTTGAGTGCCCGCCAGGCTGGCGAAAGTGAAACCGCCATCCATACTTTACAACAGGCACTCGCTCTATGGCAGGATGAAGCCGAATGGCACCAATGGCTGGCAGAGCTGTATGCTGCCAAGGCTGACTGGCTGCCCGTTATCGAACACCTGGAAAAGACCATTGCTCTGGCAGAGGAAAGCAGCGCCAGCCTGGCTCTGGCACAAGCATACCTGAATGCCAATCTCCAACCGGAGCGGGCGGTAGGATTACTCTCGTCCATTTTGGAAAAGAATCCCAGCGACTGTGAAGCGCAGGCATTCCTGGCAGAGGCTTTGATGCAGGCTGGTCAGTCCGAACAGGCGCTGGCAACTTTCCGCAAAGTCTTTGAATCCCCCCTGGCAGAAGACCCTGGCTGGCGCGTACGTCTGGCGCTTGGCATGGCGCAGGCTGCCCTGCAAACTGGACAAACTGCCGCCGCCGTCAGCGTACTGCAGGATGTTGCCATAAATGTTCCCGCGGATGGACGTCTTTTCCGTTCTTTATCTGAATCATATGCGGCGGCTGGTCTGGTTAGCGGCGCAATGGATGCCGCCCGCCGTGCTTTTGAGCTGGCACCCCAGGATTTGAATACCCTGCTCTGGTTTTCGGAGCAAGCCATGAAACTGCAGCGCCCAACCGAAGCCGCCGAAGCCCTGGTTAAGGCGGTGAAAAAGAATCCCCAAGCCATGAGTTTATATATCCGTCTAGCGAAAGCGCACATGCTGGCTGGAAATCGCCAGGATGCGCTGGCTACGCTTAAGTATGTCCGCGTGGCTCCCGGCGTACAGTTCGCCGATCTATTGGAGACGGCGCTCTGTTTGCTGGATATGGATGAACCCGCGGCAGCCCTGGTTTGTTTGGAACGCGCCCGGGCTGAGATTCCGGTTCTCACTAACGAAGAATCCCTGTCTTTATTGAATAGCCTGGTTAAGGCTTTTCTTGCCAAAGGTGACCCACAGTCCGGCTTGGCTGAAGCCGAAAAAGCATTGGAACGCATGCCCGAATCGGCTGCCCAAATCAACAAATTGAAAGCCGACCTGTATTTGCAGTCTGGAAATCCGCAGCAAGCCATGGCTTGCATCGAGCTTGTCTTATCTGCCCAGCCGGAGGATGGCGGCGCTCACCGCCAGGCGATGGAAATCCTGCGCACCAGCGGCGATCTGCCGGGTGCACTGGAACACGCCCGTAAGGTGGCTGGCAAGTCAACCGCTGGACGCCTGGCAGCCGCCGAGTTTTCACATACTATGCTGGAAGATGATCTGGCTTACGACCTCGCCGCCGATGTGGGAGACAGCCCCGACGCTAACCTGATTGAAACCTTGAAATTGAAATGTCTGAAGGCAGAACTCGACCTGAACAAAGGCAATCAAGAAGCTGC
>JBAXBF010000147.1:0-7657 GCA_037142095.1 Chloroflexota bacterium | reverse complement strand
GCGACCAGCGTAATTACTGCGATTTCAGGCGGGCAGCGGTACCGGAATGTCAAAGAAGAAGTACCAATTCCACGATTGGTATATAGGTTCATGCCATTGACATGATAATGACCAGAAGGATATTTACGTCCCAATCGCGGCAGCCAGAATGATCTGACGCCGGGAAGATTAATTTGTCCACCGTGAGTATGTCCCGAGAGTTGCAGGGAGAACTTTTTGCTAGCCGCGTATATATCTGCCAGATCTGGTTCATGGCATAGCAATATTGCTGGTATTTCTGGTGATAATAATGGGAGGATGGTATTCAAACGGTTTAATTTGTAATAGCCATCGTCAATACCCGCGACCTGAATGGACGAACCGTTGCGTGAGATAGTATGAACTTTATTATTGAGTTCAATGACATTGCTCTTCCGCATGGTTTCGTGGAATTTTTTTGATTGTACCCAACAGTCATGGTTTCCCCGGACACATAATACCCCATTCCGAGCGGAAAGATTTCTTAATGGCTCAATGAGTTTGTGAATCAGATGGGCATTGAAATAAGGAATAATATCCCCTGTAATAACAATTAAGTCCGGAAATTGCTTGTTGACCAGCGATACAATATCATTTAATTGGTCGAACCCTAACCAGGTACCGACGTGCAGATCACTTATTTGAACAATCCGGTAACCATTAAAAGCTTGGGGTAGGAGTGGAATTTCAAATGCTAATTGAGATATCTGAATGTCATCCAATCGAAATCTAACCTTTGAATTCCTCCAAATGATTATTTTTGAAAGTGTTAGAGTTATGTAACTCAAAACACGATGGAAGAGATTTTTTCTCAAGGGCATATGTTCTTTTTTTGACATTCATTCTCCATAAGAGACCTTACCATTTTTTATTATACCCGTAATTATTATCGTATCGATTAATGTTTTCATGAGTAGTTGACTATCATATGACGATGTGGTATACTTTTTATAACGCACTGCGTTATAAATATTGTTCGATACATATTCAGTTTAGGAGGTATAAAATGGTTGAAGATGCTGCTCCTGTTGATGAAAAAGAAGAATCAAGTAGTCTTTTCGTAGCCTTTCGAAAATTATTGCTGGCAAGTGTTGGAGCTGTTTCTATGGCACAAGAAGAAGCTGTTCACCTGGTAGAAAAAATGGTGGATCGGGGCGAGATTGCCGAGAAAGATGCTCGTAAACTGCTGGACGAGTTAATGAGTCGGCGTAAAGAAGGAACGAAAAAAGCCGAAGCTGAAGTTGATAAACGCATCGATCAGGCTCTAAATCGTTTGAATATTCCCACGCGCGACGATATTGAAGCCCTGACGACTAAGATCAACCAGCTTTCTAAAAAATTGGATGAAATAAAAAAATCGATGTAATCTACTGCGCGAGTAGTACGATTGGTAGGAGATAGAAGCATATTCTATCTCCTCTTTTTGTTAATTATGCTTATAATAATATAAGCAAGATAATTCATCGATTTTTTTGAATAGGTAGGAATCTATATGCTGAAGATCAAGCGTTACCCCAATCGTAAGTTATATAACACGCATGAAAAAAAATATATCACCTTAGAGGAGATTGCAAATTTTATCCGGCAAGGTGAAGATATTCAGGTGTTGGATTTTGCTTCTGGGGAAGATCTGACCGCTTTAACACTTACGCAGGTAATAATGGAACAAGAAAAGAGAACATCTGGATTTTTACCGAATAAATTGTTGACCAGTCTCTTACGTACGAAAGATGGAACCTGGAATAAAATTCAAAATCTGATCGTTTCCCCTGATGGCGTTTTGAATCAGTTGGATGAAGAGATCAAACGGCGGATGGATTTGCTCGTATACTACAACGAAATCTCTCATGAAGAAGCGAGCCGTATCTTAGGTCGATTACTTGATCCTGATTTCTATGTTAGAGGACAGGGTCTTTCCATGAGTGACGAGGAATTATTGGAAATTATCCGCGAGCGGGGAATACCAACGCGCGAACAAATCAATACGCTATTGGAAAAATTGGATATAATATCACAGGATATCGATCAATTGGATCAATGATCAAAGTAAATGTATTAATAAAAGTCTATCAAATAGATAGGCTGATTGGTAATTCTCATTTGATAGTTATAGGATTGAGGTAATAAGTATATGAAAAAAATTCGTTGGGGTCTGCTTTCTACAGCGCGGATCAATCAGAAATTAATCCCTGCGATTCGAGGATCACAGACTGGGGAATTAACGGCAGTTGCTAGTCGTAAACCAAAGACGGCTTCCGACTATGCTAAAGAGTGGAACATTCCATTTTCTTTTGGTAGTTACGAAGATATGCTCGCATCTGATAAGATCGATGCGGTATATATCAGCCTTCCGAATCATCTCCATAAAGAATGGAGCATCAAGGCGATGCAATCAGGCAAACATGTTTTGTGTGAAAAACCGATGACGGTTTCCTTATCTGACATGGATGAGATGATCGATGTGAGCCAGAAAACAAAAATAAGATTGACGGAAGCATTCATGTATCGTCATCACCCACAAATGAAGTTGGTGGGTGAATGGGTACGAAGCGGTGACTTGGGAGATATTTCCGTCGTACGCGGTGCGTTTAATTTTGCACTACATCAGCATGAAGATATCCGCATGATACCAGATTTTGGGGGAGGATGTTTATGGGATGTGGGCATTTATCCCCTTAGCTTTGTTCAATATGTGATGGGCGAACCACCTATTGAAGTTTCGGGAGCAAAATGGGTTGGACCAACCGGCGTAGATTCAAGCTTTGTAGGGCAGATGCGCTTTTCTGGAGACCGTTTGGCACAAATCACGTCTTCCTTCCGTACACCGCGTTATACGCAGGTAGAGATATTAGGGACGAAGGGCAGGATCGTTCTTAATCGTCCATTTGTTGATCTTGAAAAAGGCGGAACATTCTTATTCTATCCTGCCGATAGTGATCCAGAAGGATCTCCTAAGTTGATAAAGATACCTCAGAAAGAACTCTATTTAGGTGAGATAGAAGATATGAATGATGCAATCTTAGAAGGAAAGGAAAATTATCTCTCTCTTGAAGAAAGCCGTAATCATGTCCGTACAATTTTAGCCTTATACGAATCGGCAAAAACTCAGAGTTTTGTCAGATTGTAGAGCTGAAGGAGGAATAAAAAGAAGTATGGAATTTTCTGAATTGATAGATAGACGATATAGTGTTCGATCTTATAAAACAGATCCAATTGAAGATGAAAAACTGCAAAAAATTCTGGAGATCGCAAGGCTTGCACCGACGGCGGCAAATCGCCAGCCCTTCCAGTTAATTGTCATTCATGTTCCAGGAAGAGAAGAGGAACTTAAACGAATATATCATCGCGAGTGGTTTACCCAAGCACCAATCATCATCTGTGCTTGTGGCGTTCCTTTCCGTGGATGGGTAAGAAATCATGACGGAATGAATTACACTTTTATCGATGTAGCCATCGTCATGGATCATGTTGTTTATGCTGCTACTAACCAGGGGCTAGGGACTTGTTGGATTGCTAATTTTGATCCACAGGCAGCCCGTGAAGTCTTAGGTTTGCCGGAAGGTGTTGAACCGATCGCTTTTACACCCCTGGGTTATCCCGCAGACCTTCAGAGACAAAAGGTCCGGAAACCTCTATCGGAATTAGTACGGTACGAAAGATGGTGATCCAAGTATTATATGCAAATTCTTGCTGATATCATAGCCTCACTCCCTGATGGAGAAGTAGAAAATGTGTTTATTGGGTTGCACTGGACGGCTGTTGTAGTCCGAACTGGTGGCGAACGTCGCTGTGGATTAGCCGCTACCTTACGTGAAGAACATGGCAAGATTGGCAAACCGGATGTCCCAGATGCAGGAAATCTTACCCGTTTTACTGCTCTTCAATTAGCCCAATTTGTCCTGACTTCCAAAGGAGCTTTGGGGAGTATAGGGATGGCTGCGATAAACGCATTATTACCGCAATTTCCTGATAGTTGGATCGATTGCAATGCCAATGAGATGATTCTTAAATATGGTAAGAACAAACGCGTCGCTTTAATTGGGCATTTCTCTTTTGTGGATGATTTGCGTTCAAAGTTGGATTCGTTAACGGTTTTGGAGCAGAAGCCTCAGTCTGGAGATTTGCCGGCTGAGGCAGCTCCTGAGATATTACCTATGGCGGATGTTGTTGCGATTACCGGAATGACATTGACCAATCATACCCTGGAAGGATTATTAGCACTATGTTCGCCAAGTGCTTTAGTAATGATCTTGGGTCCCAGTACGCCGCTTAGCCCTCTTCTTTTTGATCGTGGGGTTAATTTACTTTCAGGCGTGGTAGTAACTGAACCTGATCCAGTGATCCGCGCTCTCATGGAAGGAGCCAATTTCCGGCAGATACGCCGAGTGGGTGCTCGTTTGGTTACGATGGTAAGGGACAAAACAGTCTTTAATTTGGATTATCCTGATTGAATCCCACGAGGATGTTCCACCCATATTCCAACACCTGCCAGCGTTCCAAAATCGTTGAAAGAGGCTGAAAAAGTTTTATATGTATAGACTTCATCTGCATTATGGAAGGAATTATATAATCTGACCCAGCCGCTATTCCCGACCGGAGCAGCATCTTCAACAACAACCCAGTGACGGATATTACCTTCTCCGCTTAACCTGCCATTGCTTTTAATACTTACACCAGCGACCAACATGTACCCTGAGAGAAGTTTTTCATGCAATCGTTTGGGAGAAAGAATAGTGAGACGGTCCTCTAATTTGCGGCTATCGAAGTTAGTGAAGTTAAGATTAAACATCGTTAACAATGACTTTAAATCCCCAGTGCCAGTACCTTCCCCTGGGTCGAAGATGATATCTTTCGCTCGCGGATATCCTTCCAACCATCTTTTTATTGTTGGGATCACGTTGCTGTTGCCTAAAGCCGCGATGCTGAATATTCCGCATAAATTGAAGTGACGCATTGAACGTCCGGTTACAGCAACCAGATCGATATATTGGGCTGCGGAGAAACCTGCTCGAACGGCTTCTCCAATCTCTTTATCAGTGGGAATATACAAAATACGATCATTAAAATCAAAAATGCGTTCAGCGTTTTCGTCGATGGCTGGGTCATTTTCAGGCATGGGGGGTTTATATTCATCAAGAAGATCAGGATTTCTAAACCATCCTATGACCTCATTATCCTTTTTTTGCACGGAAATCTCATACCATGTTTTAAAAGGATCATTCTGATTCCGTCGGATATGTCCAGTCCATGTGATAATATCATTGGGTGTTGCCCAGGTAAGCATCTCCGACTGGGATGAATTTTCGCGGTAGAGCTTTTCCTGCCAAATTGTCCATAATTTCTTACCCCCATTAAGAATGGTGAACCATTCATCTAAAGTGGCTTCCTTAAATCTTCCTTCCCGTTGTATTTCAGCCAGCCAGGTATTCCATTCGTTATTTCTTGGAACCATAGCCTTTTTAACGACTTCGAGGATTCCTCGCTGCATTTCTTCTGTGAGGGTACTCCAATAAGCTTCCGCTATCCAGTTTGGTCTTCCTCCTAAGCCAAGCCACTGGATAAAATCATTGGGCTTTACCCAGGATGGAATGGAAGGAATCTTATTTGTAAGGATATCCGGTTGAGAAAATAAAGTAAACGGATGGATATCTTCTTCTGGAATAAGTACAGATGATCGAGTGACCCAACCGGTTCTAAAACCTAATGGGCGTACTTTTACCCAATTATTCTCCTCCGAAATAATTTTCAGACTAAGATTGGCTTTCAATACCTCGATTATTTCTTGGTTGATGTCAGGTGTTTCGTATAGATTTGTTAGACTACGCGTAATGGCAGAAAAGGGTCGCATATAGGTTCTTTTATGCAACAAATGTGCCAGTTAGGGAGGAGTGGTCTTCGGAAAGTTAGGACCCAGAACACAACGAAAGCCGGTTGTATCCTTCTCCAGTCCGTTTCGATAAGCCGTTCTCAAATTTCGGTCGTAAGAATCATCCCAAGCACCGCCCCTTAAAACATGCCGCTCTCCAGAAGAGGGTCCTTGTGGATTTATACTGGGGGAATTTGCGTAGTAGCCTTTATCATACCAATCGGCGACCCATTCCCAAACATTGCCAGCCATATCTAATGCACCATAAGGACTTGCCGAATCAAGATAACTGCCCACAGGTTTACTATCTCCTATGCAACCAGAGTAATTTGCGTCCTGGCAACTGATTTCATTTCCCCATGGATAAGTAAGCGTATCGACACCCCGTGCTGCTTTTTCCCATTCTGCTTCGCTTGGGAGACGTCGATTTGACCATTGACAATAGGCTTGAGCACTTTGCCAATCGACGATGACTGGATGATTTGCGTAAGATGCGTTGTTATATTGATAGCTGCCTTTAATGGGTGGTTTGCATTCGCCTGTCTGCACACAACGTCCATACATCAGATTTGTTATCTCTGTTCTATCTATCCAAAATGCATCGAGATAAACATTATGCTGGGGATGTTCATTCGGATAAGAGAGAGGATCCTCTTTTTTTGAACCCATCAGAAATTCCCCTGCTTGTACACAGACCAAAGCCATATCATCCTGTGGTGATTTCCATGCTAAACCGCTGGCTTTACATGCAGGCGGAGAAGATTCTGTTGAAATATCAAATCCTGACAGGGCTTCTGGGGTAGGTGTTATCGTTCCGAAGATAGAATCCCGGTTAATTAGTTCTTTGAGTAATGCTTCATTAAATGGATTCTTACCTTTCTCTAAAGATTTTTTCCATTCTAGACGCTCATTGCGTTCCTTCTCTGCTCCTCCATTCGCTTTACTCCATGCAATGTAGTTATTAAAATCCTCGATTGCGCCTTTTTTGTCCCCATTTAATGCTCGGGCAACCGCCCGACTGTCTTGATAATTACCATTTGCTGGATCGAGTGCAATGGCTTGGTCACAAGCATTTATCACTTGTAAAGCGCGTCCGGATAGTGAACCAAGCCAACACAGACTATTCCATCCTTCAGAATCCTGTGGATTTGTTTCTGTTGCATGGGTTGCATCGCTAACAGCTCCTTCGGTATCACCATTATGTGCACGGATATAAGCTCTGGAAATATATGAGAAATATACAAGAGACATGTTCGATCCAATTTTGATCACATGGGTGAAGTCGTCAATTGCACCATTCATATCTCCTTTTTTAGCAAAGATTTTGCCCCTTTCATAATACGTACCAGGATTTTCTGGGTTTAGGGTGATGGATGTGGTGAAATCGGTTAAGGCACCATCCAAAATATTAGATTTGGCTTGGGCAACTCCCCGCTGAAAAACATAGCCTGGATCTTTTGGATTTAATTCGATGGCTTTTGAAAGATCATCGATGGCAGAAGGAAGGCTATTATCTTGTAGATAAATAATTCCTCGGTAATAATAAGCATTGGCATTTTTCAAATCGAGGTCAATTGCCTTCGTAAAATCATCGGTAGCAGAAGAAAAATCTTCTTGTTTATAACGAATATAACCGCGTTGGTAATAAGGATCAGATAGATTAGGTGATAACCTGATGACTTGTGTATAATCATTGGCTGCACCAACCAAATCTCCGCGTTCATCCAGCAGGGATGCCCGCTGGAGATAAGCATCAGAATAATCCGGTTTCAA
>JBAXBF010000146.1:0-7695 GCA_037142095.1 Chloroflexota bacterium | reverse complement strand
TCTTCCCTTCCTCATCGGGTGGTACGCAGGCTGGGCTTGTGCTGGGAGCACGCCTACTTGGTTATAAAGGTAAAATCCTCGGCATCAGCGTTGATGAAGTAGCAGCCAACTTACAAGCGCACGTGGCAGAGCTGGCAAGCCAGGCTTCTGAGCTCCTCGGTGAAAAACTATCTTTTTCATCCCGGGATGTGCTGGTGAATGATGATTACCTGGGTGGTGGTTACGGCGTGATGGGAGATGTGGAGAAGGAAGCTGTCCGCCTCTTTGCAGCCAAAGAAGGTATTTTGGTTGATCCGGTCTATAGCGGGCGAGCTGCCGCCGGTATGATCGGACTATTGCGCCAGGGTTTCTTCAAAGAGGGCGAAACTGTCCTCTTCTGGCACACGGGCGGCACTCCCGCCTTATTCGCAGAGCGCTACCGTAATATCATAGATTGAAAACCCCGTACTTTTACGGTAGATTTTTCTTTCCATCTCTGATAAAATCTCAATAAATTGAAAGGAGATCCATTAATCATGAAAATCAAGACTCAAGTATCAGCAGGTCAATGCACAGGAAACTGGTATCCTGGTGTTGTGGATCGGGTAGAAGGCAACGGTTATTATGCTGCGGTGCGCGGTTCAGATGGAAATCTGCATTATGTTAACTATTCTTATACCGATTTTTACCCCACCAACCAGGCACTTTGGAAGGGAGAGCAGGTGGATTATACGCTTTACCCATCCGGTTGGCCAAACGCGGGGAAGATTTCCTGCGTAAGCAAAGTGCCATAGAAACGAATTAGAACCATTTTAAAACTGACCAGCTTAAAAACCCAGCCAGCGATCAGGAGATGTCCACCGCTGGCTGGGTTGATTCTTGGTATAATTAGGATATCCAATTCAAACGAAAGGATTTTTAATTATATTTATGGAAAACATAACCCAGCAGGTAATCCCTGCAGATTTAAACCGCGTTCTTCTGCAACCTGATGTAATAGACCTGCGCGTTGGCACTCTGGCACGCCAGATATCCAAAGATTACGAAGATGTTGAGCAGCTCTACCTGGTTGGCATCCTCAAAGGCGCTTTCATTTTTCTGGCTGACCTGAGCCGTAAGTTAACCATCCCGCATGTGGTGGACTTTATGGCTTTATCCAGTTATGGAAAAGAAGCTACCTCCGGTGCTGTACGTATCCTGATGGATCTACGTGAGAGCATCGAAGGTAAACATGTTCTTTTGATCGAGGATATCCTCGATTCAGGCAACACACTGAACTACCTGATCCATAATCTAACAGATCGTCAGCCAGCCTCGCTGCGAACCTGCGTTTTTATGCATAAAACGGCTCGCAAGTCCAATGCCCCTATCGATTACCTCGGTTTCGAGATTCCCGATGTGTGGGTTGTTGGGTACGGATTGGACTATGCGGATAAGCACCGCACCCTGCCTTACGTAGCAGAACTCAACCGCTCGGTTTATAAGGCTTGATAAAAAGGGTTTAGAACAAGCCTAATACCCGACCCGTTTCCAGATCTAGATCAATATCAAAGAATGCCGGGCGCGTGGGCAACCCAGGCATGGTGCTCATCTGTCCAACCAATGGGTAAAGAAAACCAGCACCCACCGAAGCACGTATATCTCGAATAGGGATACGGAAGCCTTTGGGAACACCTTTCAACGCCGGATCATGGGTAAGACTGAGATGAGTCTTTGCCATACAAATTGGCAGATTATCATATCCCAGGCGGGTGTAACTTTCAATCCGTTCTTCTGCCAGAGGTTGGTAATCGACGCCATCTGCACCATACACTTCACGGCAGATGGTCTCAATTTTTTCTTTAATGGACATATCCAGCGGGTAAAGAAACTTGAAGTGCGCCGGTTTTTCGGCAGCTTTCATCACTGCCTTGCCCAATTCTACGGCACCTTCACCACCAAACTCCCAATGTGCTGACATCACAGCATCCTCAGCTCCAGCCTCCAGTGCAATCATTCGGATCAGCTCAATCTCGGCAGGGGTATCGGTGGAGAAACGATTAATCGCAACCACAACGGGGATACCGAATTTACGCGCAACCTTGATATGATGAACCAGATTCGCACAACCTTTCTCTAAAAGTTCCAAATTTTCATTATTATATGCAGAATCCAGCGGTTCACCCGCCGAGACCTTCGGTCCGCCGCCATGCATCTTAAGCGCACGAATGGTAGCGACCAGAACGACGGCATTCGGAATCAAGCTTGAATAACGGCATTTAATATCGAAGAACTTCTCCATACCAATATCCGCCCCGAAACCGGACTCGGTTACTACATAATCTGCCAGTTTCAAGGCAATCCGATCGGCAATGATGGAACTATTGCCATGGGCGATATTGGCAAAGGGCCCAGCATGCACAAAGACAGGTGTTCCTTCCAGAGTCTGCATCAGGTTCGGCTTGATGGCATCTTTCATCAAGACCGTCAACGCACCAGCAACACCCAGGTCTTCGGTGGTAACGGGGTTACCAGCCCGGCTTGTTCCGATCACAATCTTACCAAAGCGCGCCCGCATATCAGCTAAATCGGTGGTCAGAGCCAAAATTGCCATAATCTCACTTGCTACGGTGATATCGAAACCTGTATCACGTGTAAAACCTTTCTCCTCAGGTCCCTCTCCAACCGTGATGCCGCGCAAGAAGCGGTCATTGATATCCATCACACGCCGCCAGGTGATGGTCGCCGGGTCAATATCCAAACGCACAAAACGACTGCGCTCTTCTGATGTGAGATCATCGGGGTTATCCTTAGAAATACCCAGACGCTGCAGACGATTCTTCATGCCTGTTGTGAAATGGCGTTTTCCAGATTTATCGGGCGGAAAGAGGCGCCGGAAAAGGGCTTCGTCCGACTGGTTTGACTCATGAAACATGCGGGCATCGATGGCAGCCGCCAGTAGATTATTGGCAGCCGTGATGGCATGGATATCGCCGGTCAGGTGAAGATTGAAGTCTTCCATAGGAATTACCTGGCTATACCCACCCCCAGCCGCGCCCCCCTTAATGCCGAAGGTCGGACCCTGGCTAGGCTGGCGAATACAGGTTACCACACGCTGCCCCAATTGGGCACCAAGTGCCTGACTTAACCCTACGGTAGTCGTAGTTTTGCCTTCTCCCAAAGGGGTGGGGGTAATAGCAGTTACATCGATATATTTTCCATTTGGTTGACTGCTTAAACGCTGCAAAGCTTCCAGTTTTACCTTGGCTTTGTATTCACCATACATTTCGATTTCTTCTGGAAGCAATCCCATTTCTGCTGCAATTTGGGTAATGGGTTTCAGGGTTGCATTTTGGGCAATATCGATGTCAGATGGAACAGGCTGCTTACGATTAAGCATGGTAGGAATAAACTGGCGCGCTGAATCAGAACTCATCTCACTTGTCATGTCCAATCTCCATTTATGATGAACTAACTACCTAATAACGTTATCTGGCGCAAGAGACCAAAAAGCAATGCTCCCAGTTTAACGCCCTCACCTGCGGTTAATTGCGGTGAAGAACCTTCTTTCTCTGCTCGTTGGATGAGTAGATATGCGGCGATGATTCCAGAAATACAGCCAATAATTCCGCCGATGAGCAGTACTCTTGGTTTCCAGGAAATTTCCTGATCGTTTTCATTCTCTGCCATAAAACTATTCTCCTTTTCGCTTACTCTTTATTGATCTTCGGTTTTTTGATTATGTTTTTTGTGAGTGTCTGTGCTCCAGATTTCCAACTGTTCACCAAGAAGATAGGCTCCGCCGCCTTATCTGCATAAAATGTTATCTTATGCTGGATAAGCAAAAAACCCTCTTGAACCAGATGGGTATAGGGAGGAAGAACGATGATTAGTTTAATTAATCCATAGGTGACTGCGGTAAGAAGAGCCAGAAGTATAAATACAAAAGGTACCGCAAGCAAGATCAGGAAGATTAAAGAAATATCTTTCCCAAGAGAGGTGGAGTCCTGACCAGGAACACAAATCAAAACTGCGATGGCAATCAGGAAGAAGCTCATAAGGATAACCGGCAGTATAATCTGCCAGAAAACCTCACGCTTATGTATCGCCTGGGTAAGAGGATTCGGTTTTAGTTTGGAAAATCGATCCATTTCGCTGTTAGGCGAGGAAATGGTTTGAAAAGAAAAGGCATCGTTCATAAGATATTTACCCTCATTGGTTTGCTATTATCGAACAAATCCTTTGTCTTATTCTAACACGAATTTAGCTTTCATGGTAGTTGACGTGGATGTGCAGACATGCTAGAATCATACAAATGGTGTTGTGAAGTATATTAAATAATGAATCTAACGGTTGTAAAGGGAAGGTCTATATGAATGGGGATATTTTAAAAGTTTTGATGATCGAGGATGATATTGACTTTGCAGAATTGACACGTCTTTTTCTTAAGCAAGAAGACATATTGCCTATCCAGTTAACCGTAGCGCCTACCTTAAAAGTCGCGATCCAAGCCTTGCGGAGCGATATATTTGATGCAGTCTTGTTGGATTTAACGCTACCGGACAGCACGGGATTAGATACATTCAATCAAATTCGTCTAAATGAGCCAAACATCCCCATTGTAGTTTTAAGCGCCCAAAATGATGTCTGGTTGGCAATACAATCTGTGCGCGAAGGAGCGCAAGATTATCTTCTCAAAGGAGCCGCCAACGGCGCTGTTCTGTCGCGTTCCATTTATTATGCTGTTGAACGGCAACATACGATGGATACCCTGCGGCGATTATCTTTGCTGGATGAATTGACCGGCTTATACAACCGGCGGGGTTTTTTAACTCTGGCGGAGCAACACGTCACTCTTGCCAAACGCTGCAACTACCCCCTGACAATCCTCTACGCCGATGTCGACCACTTAAAACAAATCAATGACAAGCATGGACACTTGGAAGGAGATCAGATTTTAGTGCGAGCAGCGAATGTGCTGCGTAAGACATTCCGCCGCTCAGATATCATCGGGCGACTGGGGGGGGATGAATACATTGTTCTAGCAATTGATGTTTCCCCGGAAGATATTCGGATTTTGCTGGAACGATTTGAATTTACGATTGCCAAAGATAATAGCATACACGCGGTAAAACCATATGCCCTTTCGATCAGCCTTGGCTCGGCAGATATCGACCCATGTAGTCCTCTGTCAATAGAAGATGGTATCCAAAAAGCAGATAAGGCACTTTACCAACAGAAGCATAATCTGGCATGTTAAAGTTTATTTATTTTCTCCCTGGAATCATAGAGAGCCAGGACGCCGACCCTGGCTCTCTATGAGGAGGAGAAGAAGAGAAATGAACTTTTGTCTATATTTATCATACTACCGAAAGCATATTCATACTTGACGATTACCCTACGATTGCCCTACAATTTGCAGATATTACGTTTTATAATAAATTTATTGTATACTGATCAACCGAGTAAATTATGAAAACTATTATATAATGTCAGGTGTGAAACTTGGATCCATTATAATAAGCTAATCACAGGAGATAAACATGCAGTCAAATCGTAAATATGAATTTAATTGGGGACTGCTGGGCAACATTCAAGAAGGACGTCCTATCCTGGGACAATTCACTCGTCTTGAAGTCTACCGCCTGATGCAATTTACTTTTCGAGATGTGATGGAAAACCGGTTCGGCATAAAGGTTGCCGATGAAGAATTTTGTGATGCTGGATATATGGCAGGCAAGGCATTCTTTGAATATTTCATTGGTAAAATTCCTGATTTTAGCGAGTTTAATCATAAACTTCAGATGTCGCTGCTAGATATGGGCATTGGGATCTTACGTGTGGAAAAGCAGGTATGGAAAGTTACATAGGGAATAAATTTAAGGTCAAAGAAATTGACTGTTGGTGTTCTGGCGACCGCACCTGCCGTTTCTCCGTTGAGGTGAAAGACTGATGTCTTCAGAACCTTCCGATTGGATGGCGTTGACATACAAGGCATTTCTTGACGGTGAGATTGCTGGAATTGACACGTTAAATAGGGCGGATTATGAAAAACTTCGCCCACTCTTCAGCGATTTTGAGAACATTCACCAATTTGTCAAAGTCTTATCAGAGGGTGATCTTTCAGCAAAACTAAATATGAAGGGGCAATTGGCAGGCAATCTTAAAGCCCTTCAGGCAAATTTGAGGCATTTAACCTGGCAGGTGCAGCAGGTTGCGGCTGGCGATTTCAGCCAACGATCAATTTTCATGGGAGAATTTGCCGAAGCTTTTAACACCATAACCGAGAACCTGCAACAAGCCATTCATGCTCTTCAATCGAGTGAAGCACACTACCGCCTTTTCGCTGAGAATTCAATGGATGTTGTCTGGACAATGGATATGGAAGGACACTTTTCCTATGTCAGTCCTACAGTCGAACGATTGCGTGGCTTTACAAGTGAGGAAGTCATCCAACAATCCTTAGACGAAGCTCTAACACCCCAATCGGCTGCAATTGCCAAAGAACGTCTTAGCCAAACGATCAAGACTTTAAGCAATGGGCAACGGATTGAAAGTGAGGTCTTTGAGCTGGAACAACCCTGCAAAGACGGATCTACTGTTTGGACAGAAGTATCCATAGGCGGTATTTATGATGATGGCGATCGTTTTGTCGGCATTCTAGGGGTAAGTCGTAACATTACTGAACGCAGGCAGGCGCAGGCTGCCGAACGTGAGCAACGGATCCTGGCAGAAGCATTCCGTGATACTGTAGCAGCTCTGAACAGTGCCATGAATCTTGATGACGTCCTGGATACAATTCTAATGAATATTGAATGTGTCGTCCCATCCGACACCGTGGATATTTTCTTGGTAGATGACGCGGGAGTCGCTTGTATGAAACGATACAAGGGATATAAACTATTGTCGTCAAACCAGGAAGAAATGCTATCTACTCTGCAACTTTCTGTTCAGGAAACCGCCAATCTTAAAACTATGGCAGAAACTGGTCTGCCTTTGCTCATTGAAGATCTATCAAATTACGATTGGACCAGATTACCAATAAATGAATGGGCACAATCCTATCTTGGCTCTCCCATTATGATTGAAGGGAAAGCAGCCGGTTTTCTTTCTTTGTTATCTTCAAAAAAATGCTTTTTTACGCAGAAACACATCGAACGTATTCAAATTTTCGCCGATCAAGCAGCTATCGCCATACAAAAGATGCGCCTTTTTGAGCAGATGAATATTTTAGCAACCACGGACGGACTCACCGAAATCTCCAACCGGCGATACTTTTTAACATCGGCAGAAAAGGAATTTGAGCGCTCAATTCGATACATGGAATCCCTTTCCATTATCATGATAGACATCGATCATTTTAAAAAGGTCAATGACACGTACGGACACACCACTGGTGATGAAGTACTTCATGAGACAGCTCAGCTTTGTAAACAATCCTTGCGTGAGGTTGACCTGATCGGACGATATGGCGGAGAAGAGTTCATAATTTTGCTACCTGAAACGGATGCGGTTGAAGCATATTTGGTAGCAGAACGTCTCTGCATGTTAATCGCTGATCACAAGTTTAATACAAAATCTGGTATTATTCATATAACTGCCAGTCTTGGGGTCGCCAGTATTGAAGACAAAGGATATTCCATTAAATCCCTTCTCGACCATTCCGACCAGGCACTTTACACAGCCAAGCAGGAAGGTCGAAACCGAGTCAAGAGATATAAACCAACAATGATACAA
>JBAXBF010000145.1:0-7702 GCA_037142095.1 Chloroflexota bacterium | reverse complement strand
CGCCCGCGCAGCAGCGAAGCCGGATCCGGTCCGCGCAGGATGATTTGCCAGCGGTACAGTCCATCCACCTGGCTGAAGAAACACGGCGCAGGTCCGATCATTTGGGTAGCCTGCCGTCCCTCCTGCTCTATCCAATCCAGGATCTGCCCCGCCAGGTGGCGGGTGTTCTCTTCTACTTGAGCAGCGTCCTTGTCGCGCAGCTCCAAGCGTACCAGGCGCGCAAAGGGGGGGTAACGTTGTTGGCTGCGGAACTTGAGTTCAATCTCATAAAAGGCGTTGAAGTCGTGCTCGGCTGCGGTCTGGATGACGTAGTGGTCTGGCTGGTAAGTCTGCAAGATCACCTGCCCGCCCAGGATGCTGCGCCCTGCCCGTCCAGCAACCTGCATCAGCGTTTGGAATACTCGTTCCCCAGAACGGTAATCCGGCAGGTTCAACCCCACGTCTGCCAGCACAACCCCCACCAGGGTCACCAGCGGCAGATCCAGCCCTTTCGCCAGCATCTGCGTACCGATCAGGATATCCGCCCCATGGCTGGCAAAGGTGTTCATAATCATCTCATGCGCGCCTTTCTGGCGGGTGGTGTCCCAGTCCCAGCGTAAGACCCGTGCCTGTGGAAAAAGGGTCTTCACTTCAGTTTCCACCTTTTGTGTTCCGGCGCCGAATTGGCGGATGGTTGTGCTGCCGCATTCGGGACAGGTCTTGGGCATTTTACGTTCATAGTTGCAAGTGTGGCAGCGCAGCATTGTGCTGCCGTCCTCACCGTATTGCGGGTCATGATAGGTCAGCGGGATATCGCAATGCGGGCATTTAAGCACCAAACCACATTCACGGCAGAAGACATAGGTCGCCATCCCGCGCCGGTTAAGGAACAGGATCGCCTGGCGGTGTTGTTCCAAAACTTCTTTCAGCGCATTATGCAGCGGGCGGCTGAACATGGAGCGATTGCCGGACTTAAGCTCGCGGCGCATATCAATCACCTGAACCGGGGGGAGATCAATCGTTTCCGCCTCTGCCTCCAGACTGTGATAATGCGAAGGGATTCCCAGCGATTGGCTCTGGGCGTTGATCAGGGCGCGGTGCCCCAGAATCCTGTCCGGTAGGTGTAATAACTGCCAGTGTCCCTGGCGGGCGCGGTAATAACTCACCAGGTCGGGGGTGGCGGAACCGAGCAGGATGACGGCATTGGCGAGGCGGGCATATTCGCAGGCAGCACTTGACGCATGATAAAACGGTTCCAGATCCCCTTGGTAATAAGAACCGTCGTGAAATTCATCCACGACGATCAAGCCCAGATCATGAAAGGGTGTGAAAAGGGCGGAGCGCGGTCCTACAACCAGCGATATTAAACCCGACCGGGCGCGCCGCCATGTGTCGTAACGCTCGCCGTCCGAAAGGCGCGAATGCACCAACCCCACCTTGCCCGGGAAACGTGCCATAAAACGGCGCACGGTCTGCGGGGTGAGAGCGATCTCAGGTACCAGCACGATGGCTTGCTTGCCGAGGCGCAGTGTTTCTTCGACAGCCCGCAGGTAAATCTCGGTCTTTCCAGAGCCGGTGACTCCGTGCAGGAGAATGGGTTTATTTTTTCGGGTTTGGGTTGTAGTGTCAGCCGTCAGGCGTTCCTTTACCGCTTCCCATACCACCTTCTGTTCTTTCGTTAGATCGGGAGGTGTGTTGATATCGGGATTAATCCCGGTCAATGGGTCGCGCCAGACCTCATCCTCACTTAAAAGGATTAAACCGCGCTTTTCCATCTCGCGCAGGTCTTCAAGCTTCCCCATCTCACCATTTGCCGCACTTTCCGCATATAACCAAGAAACATCCACCGCCCCGTTTTCGCGCATCAGATATCGTAGCATTGCCTGGCGGCGCTGCAGCGTTTTCGTCCCGGCTTTGGCAAGGTTTAGCATGGCAGTTTCGGCATCAACCGGGGAGCAGGTTAACTGGGCGGTGCGTACAACTTTAGCGCGTACACTGGGAGGCGGAAGAACGGTTTTAGATGTGATCAAACCGGAACCGGATAATTTTTGGGCAGCCAGCCGCCAATTGCGCCGTGGCATTGCGTGATCGATCTGGCGTGTGCTCACTTCACCGCGTTCCAAAATCAATTGGTACAAACGGCGTTGTGTTTCGTGCCAGGATTGGAGTATTCGTTCTTCAATGCCAGCTTTTCCTTCAGGAATCCGGTAAAGAGTCTGCGCTTGTTTGCTCAATCCAGGTGGCAGCATCAGTTCCAGGCAGGCTGCCAGGCTGGCGAATGCGCTTTGGGAGATGTGCTGTGCCAAACCCAACTGTTGCGGTGTGATTACCGGATCGGGATCCAGACATTCAATCACTGCCTTTGTTTGGGGAACAAGCGGACTTGCAATTTCTTTCAGGACGATTCCCTGCACAATCTGTCTGCCGAACGGTACGCTTACAAGATGACCGCTGCGAACGTGTCCTTCAAGTTCTGGCGGCAGGTGATAATCGAATCCTTCCTTAACATGAGGCACATTCACAACAATTTGTACGTAGGTTGGCATGGATTAAGTGTATCATATAATGGTATAATCCCACTTTAATGACGTACAACATATCTGCGATACATAGGAGGAAAAATGGCTAAAACCTATTTACAGAGTCTCATGGGTGAAAACGAAGAAATTTTATTCGTTACCAGGCGGCATTGGTTTATCTTGACCCAACAAATTTTACCTGAAATCTTAATCGCTATTTCAATTCTAGTACTGATCATTATTGTGCGGGTGAACTGGGTATCCGACGAGCGCATTTTATTTGCCCTCTTGATCTTGCTTTTGCCCTTGATCAGTCTGGTGCGGGATGTGCTGATCTGGAATAATCACCAATACATTGTTACCACTCGTCGCGTGATCCAGATGATGGGTACGTTCGATAAAAATGTTACCGATTCTTCATTAGAGAAAGTGAATGATGTTAAGCTGACCCAGTCTTTTTTGGGAAGGCTTTTTGGTTTTGGGAATATCGATATTCTTACTGCCAGCGAATTAGGAGTTAATCGTTTTACCATGATCGGTAATCCGATTCTCTTTAAGACCATGATGCTTAATGCTAAAGAAAAAGCCGAACAACATTCGGTTGTGGTCAAAAATGAGGTGGCTAAGGGAAGTGAAAGCAGTATCCCCCAGCTTATCGCTCAATTAGGTGAATTATATAAGAATGGCGTTCTGTCCAGCGAGGAATTTGAGCAGAAGAAGGCAGAATTGCTAACAAAAATGTAAAAAGGCAGGAGTATTACTTTGAAATTCACACAACGTGTACAACATTTAAAAGCAGAAGGGTCTTATGCCACCCTGGCACAAGCCCAGGCATTGGAAGCCCAGGGACGCAATATCGTCCACATGGAAATTGGCGAGCCGGACTTTTTTCCAGGCGATAATGTTACCCTGGCAGGTATCAAGGCGATTTCAGCCGGTCACAGCCGTTATACGCCCCCGGCAGGTATGGCATCGCTGCGTGAAGCCATCGCCGCAGATTGCGCTCAGCGGCACGGCATTTCAATCACCCCGGATCAAGTGGTGATTGGACCGGGTGCCAAGCCAACTTTTCTCACGGCGGCGCTGGCGATTTTGGATGCGGGTGACGAAGTGATCTACCCCAATCCAGGCTTTCCAGCCTACGAAGCGATCGCCGGGATTGCCGGTGGGGTTGCCGTCCCGGTTCCTTTGATTGAGGAAAATAGTTTTTCTTATGATTTAGATGCATTTGACAAGCTCATTAATGAACGTACAAAAATTATCATCCTCAATTCTCCTGCAAATCCTACAGGGGGCGTGATGTCGCGCAAAGACATCGAACATGTCGCCGAGGCAGCTCAGCGTTATGATTGTTGGGTAATGTCGGATGAGATATATGCCCGCCTTGCCTATGACAATAAACCAGTGTTTTCGATTGCCTCTTTACCCGGCATGGCAGAGCGAACCATCATCGTAGATGGTTTTTCCAAGATCTATGCGATGACCGGCTGGCGCCTTGGTTATGGCGTCATGCCCTTGGAATTGGCGAACGTCATCAAATTATTGGTAACCCATTCGATTGGCTGTACCGCTCATTTCACTCAATATGCAGGACTTGAAGCCTTGCGCGGTCCGCAGCAGGAAGCTGAGGCACAGGTACCGGTTTACCAAATGAGACGGGATAAGATCGTGGAACGTCTCAATGCAATTCCAGGCATCCATTGCCAGAAACCGGAAGGAGCATTCTACGCTTTTCCGAATATCAAAGCTTTAGGGAAGACTTCCAGAGAAATGGCGAGTCTTCTTTTGAGTGAGGGTGGTGTGGCGTTGTTACCTGGCACCGCCTTTGGTAAATATGGCGAAGGTTATCTGCGTCTATCGTATGCCACTTCAATGGAAAACATAGAGCGTGGTTTGGAACGGATTGAAGGTGTTGTTCGTTCGTTATGATCATTTAGAACGCGTTTATGGTGAACGCGTTCTTTTTTTATGATGGAAATTTGCTCTATAGGCTATATTGACGAAACGATAATAATTGATTATCATATCACATATCTGGAACGGTTTTCAGAGACGTCTTGGTTTTATTAAGTTATTAATAATATAGTATGAAGAGGAAATTCTAAAGACGATAGAAGGAGGCTTAATCAATTATTTCTTTTGTTTTGAGTTTTTATTTGTCTTTATTTAACTATGTTTCTGTACCAAGCAACAGATTGCCGGGTGCAGAAGATATTTTTGAAGGGAGAGCATGTCAATGGACGAAGATATCATTCTTGATATTAAAAACGTAACCAAACGTTTTCCCGGTGTTACTGCTCTGGATAATGCTTCGTTAAGTATCCGACGCGGTGAAATTCACGGTCTTTGTGGTGAAAATGGCGCCGGAAAATCTACCTTAATGAAAATCCTCTCCGGTGTGTATCCTTACGGGGATTATGAAGGGTCTATTTTATATGAAGGTAAGGAACTAAAACTGGAGAATCGCTCCATCCGGCAAGCGATTGAAGAAGGGATTGCGATTGTTTACCAGGAGCTAACGCTGGTTCCCAGTATGACAGTTGGAGAGAACGTTTATCTGGGAAAAGAACCGGTAGAAAGTGGTTCGATTAACTGGGATAAACTCTATTCAGACACCCAACAAATTCTAACCAAATATGGCTTGGATATTCGCCCCCAGGAAGTGGTTAAACATTTGGGGGTTGGCAGAATGCAGATGACCGAAATCGCTAAAGCATTATCGGAAAATGCGAAGGTTTTGATCCTGGACGAGCCAACCAGTGCGCTTGCTGAAGCAGAGATTGTAAAATTGATGGAAATTCTTGAACATCTAAAGTCTCTGGGTGTCACCTGTATTTATATTACGCATAAGTTAGAAGAATTTTTCCGGATCACGGATACAGTGACGGTGCTCCGCGATGGCAAAATTGTCACCACGCAGCCAACCAAGGACTTATCGGTTGAAAGTCTGGTGGGTTACATGGTAGGCCGCGAAATGAAAGAGCGTTTCCCGAGAGGAAACCGCCAACCGGGGGAAGTGATTTTTGAAGTCGAAGATATGCACGCGGTTGACCCAGAAGAATCAGCCCGCAAGGTGTTGAAGGGGGTAAATTTCAACTTACGTAAAGGTGAAATTTTAGGGATTGCAGGTTTGATGGGTTCAGGGCGCACGGAACTGGTACAAACGATCTTTGGCGAGTATGGCAAGATCACCAGTGGAAAGATAATCCTGGAAGGACGGGAAGTTACTATTCACAGCGGCTATGATGCGATGAAAACCGGCATCAGTCTGGTTCCGGAAGACCGCAAGCGGCATGGTTTGGTGTTAATGCAGTCAATATTAAAGAATATTTCCCTTCCCAATTTGGATAAATTTGCTTCCTTTATGCAAATTGATAAAGATAGTGAACTAAAAGAAAGCCTGGTTTTTGCGAAAAGCATGGCGATCAAGGCTCCCAATATGTTCATTCCTTGTAATTCTTTATCGGGTGGTAACCAGCAGAAAGTGGTCATCGCTAAATGGCTGATGTCGAATCCGAAAATACTGATTATGGATGACCCAACGCGAGGGATTGATGTCGGTGCAAAGTATGAGATCTATAAATTGATGAACGAACTTGCCGAGAGAGGCATTGCGATCATCATGATCTCCAGTGAGCTCGAAGAAGTGCTTGGGATGAGCGACCGCATTATGGTGATGTGCGAAGGCGCTTCGACTGAGACACTGGAAATCAATGAGGCTACTGAAGAGAAAATCATGGCGCTGGCTACAGGCGTCACCTTAACGGAAAATATTCAAACTAAGAAAAATGAGGTCTTACAATGAGTGCACAAACGAATACCGCCGGTTTGCTTCGCCGCAACCTGATGGCTAACTTGCAAACTTATGCGATTATGTTAGCCCTGGTTGCGATTTGGGCATTGTTTGCTGCAACGACAAAGGGCGCTTATCTTAACGCCCAAAATTTCTCCAATTTGCTCCGTCAAATGACGGTTACCTCCTTCCTGGCAAGCGGTATGGTGCTTGTCATCGTCACGGGTGGCATTGACTTGTCCGTTGGTAAATTGGCTGGTTTTGTATCTGTCGTGGCAGCGTACTTCCAGGCTTCGGTTTGGACGAAAGTGATCCCGGATCAGCCAATTTTAGCGGCTGTCCTTTCCATCCTTATCGGTCTTGGGGTTGGTGTATTGTGGGGTATTGCTCAAGGATATATTATTTCTTATCTGCGAGTTCCTGCTTTTATCGTTACCCTGGGTAGTATGTGGATTTTAAATGGGGCGATTCTTCTTGTAACGCAGGGGAAGACAATTCCTGCCAACCAGCCTGCCTTCTCAGTGATTGCTCAGGGCTATTTGCCGAACTGGGCGGGTTGGGTATTAGGAGCTATATCCATTGTTCTATTGGTTTATTCTACAGTTAGAGGTAGAAATCAGAAACGGAAATATGGTTTTGAGTTGGCGCCTCTCTTTTTGGATCTAATCAAAGTCATTTTCTTCTCGGCTTTAATTGCCGGCTATGTCTATTACGTCAATCTATATAATGGGGTTGCTGTACCTGTCTTGCTTCTGGCAATCACTGTTTTGATCATGTCGTACATATCCGATAATACCCGCTTTGGACGTTATGCGTACGCCATTGGTGGCAACCGTGAAGCGGCGCGTTTGTCTGGTATTGGCATCCGTAAAAATGTTTTCCAAATCTTTGTGTTAATGGGCTTTTTATGCGGTGTTTCGGGCGTGGTGTTGGCGTCCTATGTTGGATATGGGACGATCGCAGCCGGAAATGGTTATGAGCTCGATGCCATCGCCAGTTGTATTTTGGGCGGTACATCAACCTTAGGTGGAGAAGGAACCGTCATCGGTGCGATGATCGGTTCGCTCATCATGACCAGTCTAACGAATGGTCTGCAAATGCTGAACGTCGCCCCTGCCTGGCAGTATGTTGTCAAGGGCGTTGTCTTGATTCTAGCAGTCCTTGCTGATGTATATTTCAAGAAGAACCGCTAAAAATAAAGATGGTTGATTTTCTAATAACACAGGGCTGCCCAAAATTTCTGGGCAGTCCTGTGTTATTATTTCCAGGTCAGATCGACGGCATCCAATAACAGATTAGATTATTGCTCAGGAGATCCAAGCACCCCGCGGGCTATTTTCTTCGCCAGCACCCGTTTTACAGCATAACTGATATCCTGGATATTGGCATTGGTGTCATCCATTTTTGATTC
>JBAXBF010000144.1:0-7741 GCA_037142095.1 Chloroflexota bacterium | reverse complement strand
ATGAAACCCGAGGATTCTAAAACAGACGAATAAAAGCTTCCCGACCGATACGAATCTGAAGAAGTTGAGGGAGATATTGTTCTAAAGGTCGTAATCTTTCCAACAAGCCAACATGGTATAATCGTCTCAATATCCATTGCGTAATATGTGAAGGATGGGTAGTGTTGTCTTTGATTGAAGAACAGGGTTCAGGGAAATTCGATGCCTTTTGATAACACTTTGGAATTGATCCAACAAAATCACTTCGACTGTTTGATTCTGGTTCATCCCCATACCCAGCTTCTCGAAAAGATGCTGACACAACTCGAATCGCATCCCTATCCTATTTTAAATATCAGCAAAGAGTTGAGCAAGTCGCTCTTAACGGTTTCTCCCGAAGAACGCGCCCGCTCCACGCAGCAATACTTTTTGGAGAAAACATCTTCCCTTCATCCTGGACCCGTGTTGTGCACCCATCCCGATTTGCTATTTGAGCCAACTTTCAAACTCGACCCTCTGGCGCTTTTCCGCCAGGCCGCCAGCATAGTACAGCTTATCGTGTTTTGGCTGGGTGATTTCTCCGATAACACGCTCTCTTATGCAGTGCCTGAGCACCATCACTATCGCGCCTGGCATATTTCCGCTTCATTAATTCACCATCCGCTTGTATCGATCCATCGAATTTCCGCTTCGTAAGGAGTCATAACCATGTTGTATAAAGAACTTGTTCAATTCACTCCGATTGAAACCGTCATCCAACTGCGCAGTGCTGACCAGGAATCGGCAGCCAAAAATCTCGTAGAAACCTATGTTATTTCCGAGACGATGGCAAATAAGCTGGTCGATATGGTTGTTCCGCAGCTCCAATTTGATCGCCCGCAGGATAACAAAGGTTTATTGATCGTTGGCAATTACGGCACCGGCAAAAGCCACCTGATGTCGGTCATCTCAGCCGTTGCGGAAAGAGAAGGTTTATGCGAACAGATCAACAATGATGCGGTCAAAGAATCAGCCGGGGTTTTTGCAGGAAAGTTCAAAGTCGTGCGGGTGGAAATAGGGGCTGTCGTGCGTTCGCTGCGCGATATTTTACTGGATGAGCTGCAAACCGCCTTAAAAAGCTGGGGGGTAACTTTCGTTTTCCCAGCCGCAGACCAGGTGAATAACAATAAAACCTTGATCATCCAAGCCATGGCAGCTTTCCAGGAGAAGTATCCCGATAAGGGAATCCTGTTGGTGGTAGATGAGCTGCTGGATTATCTGCGTACCCGTGAACAGCGCGATTTGATCCTCGACCTTGGCTTTTTACGAGAATTGGGGGAGGTGGCTGCATCTTGCCCATTTCGCTTCATGGGTGGTCTGCAGGAAACTCTATTTGAAAACCCACGTTTCAGTTTTGTGGCTGCCCAGCTCCGGCGGGTCAAGGATCGCTTCGAGCAAATCACCATCGCCCGTGAGGATATCACCTATGTCGTCTCGGAACGACTACTTAAAAAGACAGCCGCTCAAAAAGCGCAAATCAGTGAGTATCTCAGAAAGTTTGCTCCCCTTTACAAATCCATGGCAGAACGAATGGATGAATTTGTGGCGTTATTTCCCATCCATCCGGTCTATGTTGAGACATTTGAAAGCCTGGCAATCGCCGAGAAACGCCAGGTGCTGAAGACTTTCAGTAGTGCAATCCGTTCCATCCTGGATTTGGAAGTGCCCCAGGATCAACCCGGCTTGATCTCTTACGATCACTATTGGAAGCTCATTCAGGATGATCCCAGCTTGCGCAGTATGGACGAAATTGTGCGCGTGATTGAAAAGAGCAACGTCCTCGAGGGGTTAATCCGGAACGCTTACACCCGCCCCAACCTGAAGGATATGGCGCTGCGCATCATCCGCGCCCTGAGCGTCCAACGGTTGACCACGCAGGATGTATTCGTTCCGCTGGGGGTAACCGCTGAAAGCCTGCGCGATGGGTTATGTCTGTACCAACGCCTGCCAGCCGAGATGAACACTGCCGAATTTCTTCTCGACCAGGTACAGGTGGCACTTAAAGAAATGATGAAAACCGTTCAGGGACAATTCCTTTCTTACAATCAAGAAAATGGGCAATATTATCTTGATTTGAAGAAGGCGGTGGATTTTGACCAAAAAATCCGCGAACGCGGCGACTTTATGGATAAACCGGATCTGAACATGTATTTCTTTGACGCCCTCCGCCAGGCGCTGCATCTGAGTGATACCACTTACCTTACCGGACACAGCATTTGGTTTTATGAACTTCTCTGGGCAGATCATAAATCCACCCGTCCGGGCTACTTATTCTTCGGTCCGCCAGATGAACGCACAACCGCCCAACCGCCGCGTGATTTCTACGTGTATTTCCTGCCACCTTTCCTCAAGCGTACATGGCAAGACCAGAAATTACCCGATGAAACCATCTTCTATCTCAGCGCATTGGGAGCCGATTTTGAAACCAAGATTCGCATCTACGCCGGGGCAAGTGCCATGGCACACGAATCAACCGAATACCGCCGCGAATATACCGATAAAGCCGAGGCTCTCTTCCGTGACTTAATGCGCTGGCTGGGCGATCACCTTGTCGAAAAATTGCATGTAATTTATCAGGGAGTGGACGAAGCAGTTCAGACCGTATTAACCCGCATGCGCAGCACAGCCAGCCAGAACCTGGAAGAATTGCTGCAACTGGTAG
Source organism: Chloroflexota bacterium (assembly GCA_037142095.1). GTDB lineage: Bacteria > Chloroflexota > Anaerolineae > Anaerolineales > DRKV01 > JBAXBF01. The sequence goes on along the minus strand of JBAXBF010000144.1, from coordinate 5,061 downwards.
CTTCACACCTGTTAGCTCCGGATTTCGAAGAACGTTACCCGGATTATCCCAAGTTTCAGCGTTTGAGCCAGCCTGTTACCGAAACCGCCCGCCCCAACAGCGCCATGGAAGCGATCCGCCTGCTTTGCGGCAGGGGAAGGACAAATCTGGCAGCGGGTGTATTGGAAGGGCTGGGGATTATAGATGATCAAGGCAACATCCGTCCAATCCAATCTCCTTATGCCGCTCATTTTCTACAAATCCTCAGGGATAAACCCGACGGACAGGTTGTCAATCGCGGTGAGGTGATCGAAATCGTCGCGGGCGGGCTGCAGCCGGTCGAAAAAGACATTTCCTACCATCTTGAACCGGAGTGGGTCGCCGTTATATTGCTGGCACTGGTCTACAATGGAGACATCGTTATCAGCCTGGACGGGCGCGAGGAACTGGACGCCAGTACGCTCGAACGGGCTATGACGCGTGCCATGCCAGACATTACCAATTTCCGCTTCTACAAACGCCCACGCGGCATTCCCCTCAACCTTTGGCAAATGATCTTTGAAGGGTTAGGATTGCAGCCCGGTTTGATCCGTGATGAAAACACACGCGAAACCGCCATCAGCGAATTGCAGCGACTGGTGAATGCGGAATTGGAACAGGTTGTTCTGATTCAGGATCGTTTGCAGCAGGGCATCCAGCTCTGGAATACACCGGTATTTACCGACCGCCTGACTTTTACGGTTGAACGCGGCACCGTCGTGGGCAGTAATGCACCCGAAATTTCCCTATCCATAACGGATCTTCTGCCAGGCTTACGCGGCTATAAACAATTTCTGGAAGAATTGAAGGTTTTTAATACTGTTGGAAAACTGCGCAACCTGCGCTTACCCCAGCAAGAAATCCAGGACAGTCTCGAATATCGTGGTATGGTGCAGCGTTCTCAACGCTTGCTAGAGATCGTCAACCTGTTTCAATCCCGCACCACCTATCTCGCGGAAGCCCAGGCTAATCTTCCAGCCGGGCACGCCTGGTTGGAACGTGCCTTAATTACCCAAAAAACAATATTGGATTCGGTGCGTCTCTTCGGGAAAGAGAACACTCCAGTTGATACTCAGATGATGCAGCGCGAGTTAGACAGCCTGAAGACAGATTACATCACAATCTATAGCGAGCTGCATCGTAAAGTGGTACTGACCGCCAGCGGAGACGAGCTGCGCCAACGGATCACCCACAGTCCCCGTTTTGATGCCCTGCGTGCCCTGTCGGGGATTGATTTGCTCACCCGCAGCGGTGATTTTGAAGCCTGGAAACATCAGATCAGCGCCCTGCTCGCCTGCCCTGGCTTCCACGAAGGCGTCATGGCAGACAGCCCCACCTGCCCCTTCTGCCACCTGCGCCCAGCCCAGCATCCGGCTAACGCGCATGCGGAGACAGTGCTGCATACGCTGGACACACGCCTGGGAGAAATTCTGCAAAACTGGCGCAAAGCGTTGAGAGCCAACCTGAACAGCGCAACCGCCCTGCAGAGTCTGCAAGCCATGTCTCCCAGCGAACGGAAACCGATCGAAGAATTCCTAAACCAGAGTGATGATGCAGAAAATTTACCTGAGCATTTTGTCCAGGCGGCTATTCAGGCTTTACGCGGCATCCAGGCATTGACCATTCCAGTCGAGGCACTCATCCAATCGCTCAAGAGCGGCGGTCTCCCCTGCACGCTTGAAGAACTGCAGCGGCGCTTCAAGCAATTTCTGGATCAGCAGATGCGCGGGCACGACGCCGGCAGCACCCGCTTAACCCTGGGCAGCGAATGAGTGAATAGCAATCCTATCAACACAGAGGTAATCTTATGTCCGAACAGCAGCTCGAAATCATCCCACACAAAAGCACCCCGCTTTCTCCCGCGGAGCAAGCCAAACGCGCCGCCTACCGCCAACGCCTGGCGGATTACCTGAAAGACCCGCATTTCCGCGCCATCGAGGGCTTTCCCAGCGGTACGGATGAAGCCATCCTGGCGCTTTCGGATCCGCCGTATTATACCGCCTGCCCTAATCCCTTTCTGCCGGAGATCCTGGGTGAATGGCAGCAAGAGCGCAGCGAAATCCGTGCAAACCTGGGATTGGTCGATGACAGCTACCAGCGTGAACCTTTCGCGGCGGATGTCTCGGAAGGCAAGAACGACCCGATCTACAACGCCCACTCCTATCATACCAAAGTGCCACATAAAGCCATTATGCGCTATATTCTGCATTACACCGATCCGGGCGACATCGTCTTCGACGGCTTCTGCGGCACGGGCATGACCGGCGTGGCAGCCCAATTATGCGGCGATAAGAAAACAGTCGAGGAATTGGGCTATTTCGTGGATGAGGATGGTTGGATTTATGAGAAATCGACTGAGAATCATCCCTTCTCCCTTTGGGAGAAGGGTAGGGATGAGGGAAATAATCTGCCGCAAATCCAACAATTGGCGCACAGGGATGAGGGAATTATCAAGGTCAAACCACCTCTCCCGCCCGAAATATTACAACGCTGCCGTGAGCTGCGCCAGAAAGCGACCGATGCAGAAGGATTGTTATGGATGCTTCTGCGTAACCGTCAGTTAGAGGGTGCCAAGTTCCGCCGCCAGCATCCTTTGATAGGTTATATTCTTGATTTTTATTGCAATGATGCAAGGCTTGCCATTGAGGTGGATGGCAGTGGGCATAATGAGAATGATCAACGCAGGTATGACGAGGAACGTACCAGCCAGCTTGAGGCTGCTGGCGTACACGTATTACGTTTTTGGAATCATGAGGTATTGAACAATACGCAGGCTGTTTTGGAGGAGATTTATGCGATGGTGATGAGTCGCATGGATGCAAATACTTCTGACTTTATAGCCACTACAACCCTCACCCCAGCCCTCTCCCAAAGGGAGAGGGAGAAAGATGTGGTAGAAAGACGGCGTCCGATATCTCGTCTGGGCGCACGCAAGGCGGTCTTGAACGACCTGTCGCCAGCCGCCACGTTCATCGCCTATAACTACAATACCCCGGTCGATGCTGCCGCCTTCGAAAAAGAAGCCAGACGCATCCTGCAGGAAGTCGAACACGAATGCGGCTGGATGTACGAAACCTGGCATGTCCCGCCCACACCCGAAAAACACATCTCTCCTTCTGAACTCCCCTCTACCTCTGAACTCCCCTCTACCTCCGGGAGAGGGGCCGGGGGTGAGGGCAACTGGGGTGAGAATACAGAGGGCATCAAAGGCAAAATCAACTACACCGTCTGGTCGGACGTCTTCATCTGTCCCACCTGCGGACAGGAAATGATCTTCTGGGACGTGGCGGTTGACCAAAAAGCCGGCGGCATTCGCGACGCCTGGAACTGCCCGGGCTGCGCTGTCCTGCTGGCGAAAAGCTCCAAGAAGGAGAGCGGTGCCCTAAAAGCCGAGCGCGCCTGGGAGAGCCGCTTCGACCGTGAACTGAAACAAACCATCCGCCATGTGAATCAGGTGCCAGTGTTGATTAAATACATTGTGGGGAAAAAACGTTTCGAAAAGAAGCCGGATGCCTCTGATCTGGCGTTGATTCGTAAAATAGAGGAGAGTGAAATACCATATCCAATCCCTACATCAAGAATGCCTGAAGGGGATGAAAGCCGCAGAAATGATGATATCGGTATTACCCATGTGCACCATTTTTACACTAGCCGGAATTTGTGTATTATGGCAGCATTATTAAACGTTAGTAATTCATTGAATGACAACCATAAATCTCGATGGAGAATAATACTTCAATCAATTTCCAGTACACTTTGTTCTAAATTGGCTCGCTACAATTTAGGAAAAAGAGGAAACGGGCCGGTTTCTGGAACATTATATGTGGCATCCCTCGTTGCAGAAGCGAACGTCCTTTCTGCAATAAGAGGGAAGATAAGTGATTTTCTATATGATAGTTCGGTTGAAAAAAAAGCGGTTTCAGTTGAAACTTTATCCTCTGCATGCATACAGAATTCATATGAAACCATGGATTACATATTTATTGATCCACCCTTTGGTGGCAATCTGATGTATTCAGAGTTAAATTTCATCTGGGAAGCCTGGCTGCAAGTTTTCACGAATAACAAATCTGAAGCCATCATCAATAAAGAGCAGCACAAGAAACTAGCTGAATACCAGGAACTGATGCAAGCCTGTTTTAACGAGTTCAATCGTATCCTCAAACCTGGACGCTGGATGACGGTCGAATTTCACAATTCGCAAAATGCGGTCTGGAACGCCATTCAAGAGGCTTTGCAGCGGGCTGGCTTTGTGATCGCCGATGTGCGCGTTTTGGATAAACAGCAGGAAACCTTCAAACAAGTGACTACTACTGCCGCCGTCAAACAAGATTTAATCATCTCGGCTTACAAACCCAACGGCAAGCTGGAAGAACGCTTCAAGTTAATCGCCGGTACGGAAGACGGCGCCTGGGAATTTATCCGCTACCATTTGAGCAAGCTGCCGGTCACCAACCAGTTAGATGGCAAAGCCATCATCAACGCCGAACGCCAGGCATACCTGCTCTTCGACCGCATGGTGGCTTTCCACGTCCAGCGCGGCGTGATGGTGCCGCTCTCCTCACCCGCCTTCTACGCCGGATTGGAGCAGCGCTTCACCCGCCGCGATGGGATGTTCTTCCTGCCCGAGCAGGTGGCAGAATACGACCGCGCCCTGCTCGATTCGGGCAAACCTACCCAGATCCCCATGCTGGTCACCGACGAGAAGACCGCCATCATCTGGCTGCGCCTGCAGTTGGACCCGGCTTCCAATGGGGAGCCGCAGACGCGCGGCGACCTGACCAATTTGTTCAACCAGACCATGCACCGCGCCAAGCATGAAACCGCCCTCGAACTGGTCGAAATCCTCGAACAAAACTTCCTGCAAGACCCCAACGGAAAATGGTACGTGCCAGATCACAACCACGCCAGCGATCTGGAAAAAGTGCGCCAGCGCTCCCTGCTGAAGGAATTCAACGAATACGCCGCTAGTACGGGACGCCTGCGCCAGTTCCGCAGCGAAGCGGTGCGGGTTGGCTTCACCGAGTGCTTCAAGCGCCAGGA
>JBAXBF010000143.1:0-7819 GCA_037142095.1 Chloroflexota bacterium | reverse complement strand
GAGAAGGTTGAGGCAACGGTCGGAATCGGCAGCGGGCAGCCGAATCGGGTGGACTGTGTGCGCATTGCTGTCAATCGTGCTGGAGAGCGCACTCGGGGAGCGGTTATGGCTTCGGATGCCTTCTTCCCCTTTCCCGACTCAGTTCAAGAAGCTGCCAATGCCGGTATCACGGCTATCGTTCAGCCTGGAGGCTCAGTCCGTGACCAAGAATCGATCGACGCCGCCAATGCAAACAACATCGCCATGGTCTTTAGCGGGATCAGGCATTTCAAGCATTAGCAATTAAAGAGATTGACTCCCTAATCTCCAATCTCGACTTCAATTCGTTTGTTGATTCTGCCTTTACTTTTGTAATCCACGACTCTGATCTTGCCGATATCATGGGTGTTAGCGACGTGTGTGCCGCCATCTGCCTGGATATCTAATCCGGCAATTTCCACCACGCGCACTTGCTGGATGGTGTCTGGCAGCAAGTTAATCTTCGTGCGGATAAGGTCAGGAATTTTGAAGGCTTCTTCGCGTGGGTAGAATCTGGCTGATACCGCACGGGATGCGCCAATTTCCTTATTTGCATTCTCCTCAATCACGCGCACCAGATCAGCGTGCATGGTCTCAAACTCGAAATCCATGCGCGCTCGCAGGGGTTCCATGTTACCACCGGTTACGTAAGCCTGATAGTCTCGCCAGATGGTGCCGCATAAGACATGCATGGCGGTATGGGTGCGCATGAGTTGGTAACGTCGCTCCCAATTCAGGACGCCATGGATGACTGTCCCGACGGGCGGTAAATTCCCTTCCACCCAATGCCAGATCTCGTCATTTATTTTCTTTACCTTCGTAATGGGTAAAGTACGTCCTTCTATTGCCAGAACACCAAAATCACACGGCTGCCCGCCGCCGCCTGGATAGAACGCGCTGCGGTCGAGGAGGACGGCGTTCTCTTCAGGATTTACTGCCATTAAAATGGCATCAAATTCTTTAAGGGTACTGTCTTCATATCCTAAAAATGAGGTCATATTGTTTCTCGTGTAATTAATCGATCAGATATCTCCATTTAGGAGATGACTTTCAGTTCTTTGCCGACTTTTTCAAAGATGCGCAATCCAAAATCCAGGTCTTGGCGGGAATGAGAGGCGGTATTCATCACCCGGATGCGCGCTTTGCCTTCTGGTACAGTTGGGAAGCCCAATGCCATGGCGAACACACCTAACTCAAACAGGCGGGTAGAGAAACGTTTCGCCAGTCCCACATCACCCAGCATCACCGGCACGATGGGCGTCTCGCTCATGCCGGTATCGAACCCCAACGCTTTCATTCCTTTTTTGAAATAGTCTGCGTTTTCCCAGAGCTTGTCAACGAATGCGGAAGAGCTTTCCAATAAATCGGTTGCAGCCAGACAGGCGGCTGTGTCAGCGGGGGTCGTGGCGCTGGAAAACAGATTCGGACGTGCCTTCTGGCGGATGTAATCAATAACCAATTGTTTTCCGGCAATGACCCCACCAACGGCTCCAAAAGCCTTTGAGAGCGTGCCGATTTCAACATCAAATTTGCCTTGCAAACCAAAATGATGGACAATACCGCGCCCTTTGCCCAGCACCCCTTCGCCGTGAGCGTCATCCACCATCGTCAGGACATCGTACTTTTCAGCGACCGCATAAATTTTATCGAGAGGAGCAATATCGCCATCCATACTGAAGACGCCGTCGGTGATGACCATGCCGCGCCGGTATTGAGGTAAATGTTCTTGAATCTTGGCTTCTAAATCGGCAGAGTCACAGTGTTCATAGACAACAATCTTGGCACGTGATAGACGCGCTCCATCGATGATGCTGGCATGGTTCAGGCGATCGGAGAAAATCACATCTTCCGCACCGACCAGGGGTGCGATGGCTGCCTGGTTGGCACAGAAACCAGATTGCACAAACATGCTCGCTTCGACGCCCTTGAATTCTGCCAGACGCTTCTCCAATTGGACGTGCAGCGCCTGTGTACCGGCAATCGTACGCACTGCCGCTGGACCAACTCCCCAATCATCGATTGCCCGTTTCGCCGCCGCTTTCAATACCGGGTGGTTGGCTAATCCAAGATAGTTATTGGTGCAGAAATTCAGCACCTGCTTGTTATCGACGATCATCCAGGCATCTGCAGCAGAACCCATTGTGCGGATGTTGGTTAAACGATTTTCACGTTTGAGAGTGTCTAGTTCCTGTTGCATATAGTCAAGTTTTGCGGTCATTTCATTGTTCCTTCTAACTACAATCAGTTATTCCTTTGCGAAAAAATTCAGTCCGTTGCGATTCAACAAATCCACCAGTTTTGAACGTTCCAGGTTGATTTGAATCAGCGGTTTCTTGGGGGCAACGCCGCGTTCAGCCACTTCCCAGATTTGTTTGGCGGCATCGTAAGCAGAATTGGGATGTCCAATGGCGCGCGCATTAAACGCAAACTGCTTGGCTAAAGCACCATCAGCATCAAGCCAATGGTAAAGGGTTTCTAATGCATCTGTTGGGTTTTCTGCCAAGGCACCGGCGGAATTTGAAATCACGTATTCGGCATTCCCAACTTCCTGTCCTGGGCTAATATCAATGATTAATAAAGGTTTCCCACACGCCAGCGATTCGGTAACGATCAATCCACCGGCTTTGCTAAGGATGCAGTCGCTGGCGAGCAGCATCTTTGGCATATCCTTGACAAAGTTATAGATATGAGTAGGATGATGCCACTCAGTTTCTTGATAAACCTTTAAAAGACTATCATCCCCACCAGCAATAGCAACCAGTTGAAAACGTAAACCGCTGTGGTTGAGAGCGCGCAAGGTCTCTGGCAGATTGCGTACCCGTTTGCTTCCCACAGCCATTACAACGGGCAATTCTGGGTCCCAACCCAGCTCAGCTCGAATGGTTTTTATATCTCGAGTTTCCTTCACAATATCTGGATTGGTGGGAATCCCATTAATAACCACGCGTTCGGGGTTCAAACCGTACTTAATTGCCTGTTCCCGTACTTGCGGAGTGGGAACCAGTAATAAGTCTATGGCGTCATTAAACCACATACGATGAACATCGACCAGGTCAGTAACCACCGTAACGATTGGGATTTTCTTGCCGGTAAGGACCCGCACAGCATCCAACGGTCCCTGATAGAGTGGGTAAACCAGGACGATAACATCCGGCTGGTAGCGCAGAAATACATCCCGCACTACTTCAAACAACATCAAGATTAAGGCACTGTCGATCATCGCATTGGTTACGGTTGTGTCGCTTGCTTTGTAACCCAGGCGGTAAAGATCAGGCATCTCCTGAATCAAATGGTCATAATCCGATTGAGAATCGCGCAGAATGGAAGGCACACGGCTATCGTCTAACAGATTAACGACATCGACCAGACAGGAATCGCCGTAATCCTCCAGGAATACCTGGCGGATGGCATTGGCGACACTCCGATGCCCGAAACCTGCATTGGCGGTCAGAATTACAATGTTTTTTCGATCTGTCATTTCCTTGCGCCTCGCAGCATACACCAACAGGTTAGAGTATCTTACTGCACAAAATCGTGTGGGTTAGCAGGTGCCCCATTGAACTTCATTTCGAAGTGAAGATGGGGACCGGAGGAATTCCCCGTATTACCCAGGGTAGCAACTGTCCCTCCCTGAATGACGCTTTGTCCGCAAGTTGCCCCGATGGCATTTAAATGTCCATAAGCGGTTTGCCAGCCGTTGCCATGATCAATAACCAGGAGCTGACCATAGCCGAAATTACTCCAACCTGCGAAAACGACCACGCCGCTGTCTGCTGCTGCGATGGGAGCGCCTTCACTGCCGCCGATGTCGATCCCTGCGTGTATCTCAGTATAATCATAGCCGGATACAGTATGATTCGAGGGTACGGGCCAAACAAAGGTGCCGTTTCCCACTGCGCCAGTCAGAATTTTTCCGCATGATCCGTCTCCATAGTATTTGGCTACCGCCGGATTGGTACGGGTGATTGCCGGAGGTCCCCAGTCTTTGACTGGACGTTTGCCGCCAGGAACGATAATCCAGGTGTCCGGCTTTATTCCTGGCTCATCCACAGTTGCCTTGGATAAGTCAAAGCGGTTTCCTGTATATTCCAGGATCACCATCGGATCCACCTTGAAAGATTCTGCCACTTTTCTGAGGTTATCATCTTTCTTCCATTTGTGATAAGAACCATCAATAGGCAAAATATTCAATTCCTGACCGATTTTTAACATTCGGGGGTTATCATTCAGAGATTCTACATTACTCCAAAGCACCGTCTCAGGTTTAATCCCGTATCTTTCTCCGATAAGGAATAAATTATCCCCTTTAGCTACGCTATAGCTGATCACATTGGTGCGTGGGCGGGTTGGGATCGTTGTGTGAATAAGAGCAAACCGTCCAATGCCGCTCTGTAAAGAAGCAATGGCTGACAGCGGGGGAATCTGGATGCCAGTAAGATCAACCGGAGGAGACTGTTCTGCCTCAGCCGCAGAGGAGGCAGGTGCTTGGGCAACTATCTGGATTGATGCAGGACGGGTATCTGCACTGGGTGGGAAGAAACGATCGCGTACAAGAAAGAAAATTACACCGAATAAAATGAGAATTAAGATTCCGGTAGCAAAGGATAATACGATCTTTGCAATGCGGTAGGTGTGATTTTCAGGAGGAGGGGTTACTTTGCGAAACGATCCTGTATTACTTATGCTCGATGACGATTTTCCGTTAGCAAAATTACTGCTGCCGGACTCTCCAAAGGGAGAGCTTCCAAAAACATCGGGCTGGGTTTCATGATTATGAGAAAATTGTTTTTTGTCCATATACTACATTTGTTTTAGCACGTTTTGTTCATTTTGGCAATGCTTAAAAGAACTTAATCATATTCTATTTAGGTAAGAAATTCATTGGGTCAACAGTTCCTTTGTCACTCATGTATTCAAAGTGTAAGTTCGGTGCTGTCACATCCGGCGCGCCGCCCAAAGCTCCCAAGATGGTGCCCTGGGCAATATATTGACCACATCCAACCCCAATGGAATTGAGATAAGCATAAAAACTTTGCCAGCCATCGCCATGTTCGATAACGACGGCATTGCCGTATCGCCCGCTATTGCCTGAGTAGACCACGACTCCATGATCCACTGCCACAACCGGATCGCCCATTTTTCCGGCGATATCGATCCCGTGATGGTTTTCTTCCGGTGCATAACGGTAACCTGCCAGGTGGTGCGTTTTTGTGGGCCAGATTAAGAAGCCGCTTCCTGTGGGTCCCCCTTTTACCGGCGAGCAAATGCTGGAACCCAAGAGATTGCCATCTTTGGTGTTACTGCGCAGGATAAAGGGCACGCGTTGGGTGGTGAATGGACGTAATCCGCCGGGAATAAATAATTTTGTACCCTGTTTCAAGTTTGGGTTACTTACGTCATTGATCTCACTTGGATTAATATGATTCCCTATCCAATTCATAATCGTGTTTGGCACGACATGATAGGAGGCTGCAATTGCATCCAGCCCTTCACCGGTGTGCCATTCATAATAGGCACCATCCGCGGGAAGAATATTCAAAACCTGCCCTAACTGTAACAAATGAGGGTCATCTTTTAAGGTGAGCGCATTGCCCCACAAGATGGTGCTGGGGCGGATGGCAAACTTATCGGCAATAGAAAACAGATTATCTCCCGGTTTTACCGTGTAAGAGATCACATCCTGACGCGGGCGGGTTGGCATATCGGTGTGGAGAATGGATAGACGTTGAATCCCCACCTGTGGCAATGAGTTATTCAGGGATGAAGGCGTTGGCGGAATAGGCGTGGGGAGGAATACAGAAGTCTGGACTGCCTGAGCCGATTGAGATGAGGTTCCCGGATTGGGATGCGGCGATTGGAGATAAAGCTGGCGTAAGGTCAGGATGGCAAAGATCATCGTCAGAATCGCTGCCAGGTGGTTCATCCAGCGCGCGAGTTCCCTGGTGGTAAGATATTCTTCGATCTGCTCGCGGATAACAGGGAGCGGATTACCTCTTTTTAACATACTTGTCACTCGCCATCTCAATGGCACGATCGCAAACGCCTGGCACAACCCAAGCTCATGGCGTTTTTAATTTGTCAATAGCGTATTGAGCCGCTTTTGTAGCATTACTTTGATTCTTAAGCACTTGAATACTGGCATCTTTAAGGATGGGGCTGATGACATTAAGGATCTCAATAGAGGGGGGTAAATGAGCGGCTGTAATGATGGTGTCCGCCAGTAGGCGCGCTTCTTCGTTTTTCCAATCTATCAGTGCGCTTTTTTGGGTAGGAAGATAACCTGCTTTTTCGGTCCAGAGTGTAGTAAATTCTTTTAAGGTCAGGAATTTTACCAATTCAGCAGCCATGGCGCGCCGGGTTGGGTCAGGGCTGGTCAATGTCCAATTCCAACCTGTTACGAGGCTGTAGCTGCTGCCGCTTTCTGTAGGCACAAGGCTTACAGCCGTGTCTTTGGGCGGTTCCTTGAGGAAGCGGGATACCCAGGTAATCACCAACGGCGAACGGTTATCCAGGAAAGCCTGATAGGACTGCTCGTCATTTTCATATTGGGTTATCCAGAAGGGCATTTGTTGTCCTTTCTGGGCTTGTTCGTAAAATGTGAAGACTTTGGTTAAGGTCGTCAAGTCAAAGGCGGGATGATTATCAGTGTCTTGTAAGGATCCGCCACTACTGAGGATTTGGGTTGTGGTAAATAAAGCCTGGGGGTCCCCGACAGGGTATAAGAGCGGAAACTTGGTTGCCAGAACGGCTTCCCATGTGCGCGGTGGTTTACTGGTAAGATTGCTGCGGTACAGCATCACTTGTGCATCTGCGGCAAACGGGATGCCAAACGTATTTCCTTGCAGGGTGACAAGCTGACGGGCATAATCGTACCAATCCGGATCATTGAGCGGAGAGACATATTCATCGAAGGCGTAGATCAAGCTTTTTGAGGTTGCATTCTCAAGGACTGGGCGTGTCATCAGGGCGACATCGGGCAGCGCCAGCGGGGCTGCTGCGCCGGCTGTGATCAAAGTGTTTACCATCCCGCCTTCACTATCATCTAGTGCTTTGATGCGAATATCGATGCGCACATCGCGGCGCTGCGAAAACTCATCCAGCCGCTGGCGGATCATCTTACCGGCTTCATTGTTCTTCTCCGGGTTAAACTCTGGCGGAAGCCAGACTCGCAGTGCTACCGGGCGTACGGGAGCCTGGGTAATATTTACCGTTGGGACCGGGGAACTGGTGGTTGTAGGTAACGGCAATGACGTAGGCGTTTCTTCAGCCGGTAGGAATCGCAGGATAGGAAGTTGGGAACAACCTACAGTGTGCAGCACCAGCAGAATAAGGGTGCAGGCGATTCTTAATCTACTTTTCAATTTATTCCTCCCTAATACCCTTGGGGTGCTGGGATGGTGCCTCTCAGCAGCTCAACCAACAAACGGACACCATCCAGGACATCCCCATAGTCTACCATCTCGGAGGGTGTGTGCACATAACGGCACGGAATGGATATGCAGCCTGTTGGAACACCCGCCCGGTTGACTTGAATGGAGCGTGCGTCTGTTGATCCGCCGTCAAGCACTTCTAATTGATAGGGTATTTTCGCTTTTTGAGCAGTCTTCGCCATCCAGTCCACAATGCGTGGATCGGAAAGCATGCCGCTATCACGAACTTTGATCGCCGGACCTTTCCCTACGCTAACTTCCATGTTAATGCTTTTCGGTGTATCCCCCGTGAGGGTAACATCGGCTGCCAGACCAATATCCGGGTTAACTCCATAAGCGGCTGTGATCGCGCCGCGCGTGCCCACTTCTTC
>JBAXBF010000142.1:0-7827 GCA_037142095.1 Chloroflexota bacterium | reverse complement strand
GTGGCTTTTTTCCTGCTCATCACAGCGGGTTTGCTTGTGCTTGCAGAGAGGATTGGCAAGGGAACGCGTCCATTTAAATTTTTAACCTGGTTGGATGCCCTATGGATCGGCTTTTTTCAGGTGATCGCCATCCTACCAGGTGTATCTCGTTCTGGAGCTACGATCAGTGGCGGTTTGACCCGCAAATTAGAACGTCCGGCAGCGGCGCGCTTCGCTTTCTTGATGTCTATCCCTGTGATGCTTGCGGCTGGTTTGCTGGCGACGCTGGATTTACTCAAGATGCCGAATGTTGAGCAGCATTTGTTGACCTTCCTGCCTGGATTCGTAGCCGCGGCGGTGGTCGGTTACTTCTCCATTCACTGGATGCTGCGCTTCGTCATGCACCGTTCTTTATATGTGTTTGCCGTTTATTGTACTGTCCTTAGTATCGTTACGCTCTCTTTTAGTTTCTTTATCCACCCATAAAAGCCAGTTTTGCTACAAGATGCCGGCTGTTTGACCGTGGTTTGGTGGTGGACTTCTACAAAGAAAACGATGGAAACCAGATCATGACGCGATTTTTCCTGGCGGTGTTGTCAAAAACGAACTTATTTCGATTTAGGAATATATTGCTTCTGGCAGCTTTCTTCATCACTAGCTGCGCACCTGCCAGGATTGCTCCTTCTCCAACGCCAGAAATTATATCCGTGGCAATCACGCCCGGAGCGCGTTTTCTGCTGATGAAAAACGGAAAACTGAATAGGTGTATATCCAATAATTCGGGCTTTGGTGTGTTCGTTGATGAAATCTTTGCCAGTTTTCCCCAGTTCTGGAATGCCCAGCTCAGTCTGCGCATGGGGGAGCCGGATCCGCTGCGCGGTTATGCAGCTCAGGTTGGCACGGCGGAGATCGTTTTTGTGGCGAATCTAAAAAATAAGCAGAGTAACCTGGCACGGAAGGACCTAATCGAAATTCTTGCAGGTAGAACTCATCTTTGGGAACAAGTATCCAACCCGGTAATGAGTGGGGCAATTCAGGTTTGGATGTTTCCTGAGGGGGATGAGAGCACTACCCAGATTGAGCAGGTGGTATTGAAGGGTTTACCGCTTACCACCTTCGCCAGAATAGCTCCGGATCCAGAGGCGATGCTGCAGGCTGTGGCTGCCGGTGATGGGGCGCTTGGTTATTTGCCGAAACCCTGGCTGAACGGTTCGGTGCGTGCTGTTCAGGTTGATCCATCTATGCAGCAAGCCTTAACCTTGCCTGTTTTGTCAATATCAAGCTCAGAACCCCAGGGAGCAGCCCGTATTTTGCTTGGTTGCCTTCAATCCAAATAAATATCTTTGTAAATATTGATATAATATAATAATAACTTTATTAATCCAAATATATTTGAGTGAAAATAATCTAAAATAATGGTGATATGGTATGCATACCATATTTGTATGGTATCGTTATCATATTGGGTATATTTAGAATAATCCTCCTTGTAACCGTTTCCTAGTTTCAATTTTCGCTTGACAAAGCCAAAATATTGAGTAAAATTTACATAATAATTGTTGCAATAGTTATTACAGGTTTTATCGTGAATTATTCTGTATAGGCTTATGGAGGATTATTATGGAGAAGAAAGAATTGCTTAATAAGGTAAAAGAGGATAACATTAAGTTTATCTCTCTACAGTTCACTGATGTGAGCGGTATCGTAAAAAGCACCGATATGCCGGCTTCACGGCTTGAATCGGCACTGGAAGACGGTATCTGGTTTGACGGCTCTTCTGTGGAAGGGTTTGCTCGCATCCAGGAAAGCGATATGCATCTTATCCTGGATACCGATACTTACACGGTCCTGCCGTGGAGTTCACCCGATTTGCGCCGGGCGCGTATCTTCTGTGATATTTACCAGCCAGATGGCGAGCCATTTGCAGGTGATCCACGCGGAACGCTCAAGCGTTTACTTAAGAAGGTAAAAGAACGGGGTTGGACCTATTATGTAGGACCGGAGCCGGAATTCTTCTTGTTCAAGGGCAATGAAAAAGAAGGTATTCATCCCGTTCCGCATGATATTGGCGGCTACTTTGATTTCTCTGCAAACGACGAAGCGGTTACGGTGCGCTCAGAATTAATGGAAGCCCTCTGGGAAATGGGACTGAACGTTGAAATGGGACATCATGAAGTCGCTTTAGGACAACATGAAATTGATTTCCGTTTTGATGATGCCCTTACGACGGCTGATAATGTCTTGACCCTGAAATATACCGTCAAAGCCATCGCTGCCAAACATGGTTTAGTCGCTTCTTTTATGCCTAAACCGATTTTCGGAATCAACGGTTCTGGAATGCACTGCCACCAATCTTTGTTTGACAGTAAGGGTGATAACCTGTTCTTTAACAAAGACGATGAATTCAAACTTTCCGAGATCGCCTATGGTCTTATCGCCGGTCAGTTGGCACATGCTCGGGCTATGTGCGCCATCGTCGCCCCCACCATCAACTCTTACAAGCGTCTGGTTCCTGGTTATGAAGCACCCGTTTATGTTGGCTGGGCACAGATTAACCGCTCTGCCTTAATCCGCATTCCGCGCTATACCAAGGGTAAGGATAAATCCATGCGTGCCGAGCTGCGCTTCCCTGATCCTTCCGCAAATCCTTATCTGGCGTTCTCTGTTATGCTGGCGGCTGCCCTGGATGGCATCGATAATAATATGAAACCTGCCAAACCGCTTAACAACGTCAATGTTTATCACCTTACTCCTGATGAGCGCGCCAGGAAAAAGATTACTTCATTACCTGGCTCATTTGCAGAAGCTTTGCGTGAGTTCGAAAAAGACAAAGTGCTTACCGATGCGCTGGGACCTGTCTTGACCGATGCCTTCCTGCGCTCTCGCTGGGCAGAAGTGGAAGATTACCGCTTGACTGTTACCGATTGGGAAGTTCAACGTTACTTACAGACCGTCTAATCTCTCCTGGTTGGATGCCATTGAGCCGCTTGCAGATTATCGCAAGCGGCTCTCATTTAATTTCTTCTTCCTCGTGTATTTGCTCAGGCTGGGGTGGCGTATCTTTCGCCTCTGGAGGGGTAAGATGAGATTGGATATGCTCATATACCTCACGAAAGAGGATGATCGTCGAAATTGTTGGATCGCCGATGGTCAAAGCCGCCGCTGGACGCCAATATAAGCGCGTTTCATGTTGAAAATGAAGTTCGCTCCAGGGAATCAGAATGGGTGCCGGACGATTAAATAGTTGGTTGACCTCCACATACAGCCCTTCCTCATAAACACCGATATCCAGGCAGCGCCGCCAGCGTACCGTTCCGATCTGCGCCGTTCGCCATAGGAAAGATGGGTTCTTTTTAATCCTCCGTCGTTCGACGGGAAAACGCCCAGCCAGCTCGTTCAAGTGACTCAGGTGTACAAAGATTTTAGATATATAGACCACTCCTACAACCAGCCCAATCAGGATCGCCAAAGCGGTTGAGGATAATAAGAATAGTAAGATTATTGGCATAAAAGCGTCCATGTCATTTATCCTGGTTCCATCCCATGTTGGGAAATCATCTTCTCTGCATATTATACTTTATTGTGATACAATTCAAACGCTGTGAATGCAGCGTGAACGATTATTGACATATTCCGAAGGGGATAATATGACCTTACTAAAAGAAATATTTGAACAACCTACTATTCTTGAACGGCTTCTCACCAGTCAAAGAGAAAACATAGAGGTGATTGCCCAGAAGTTGCAAACGAAAGAATGGCATTATGTGTTCCTGGCAGGGCGCGGCACATCCGACAATGCCGGACGGTATGCCCAATATCTTTGGGGAAGTTACAACCGTATCCCGATCGCGTTGGGAACGCCTTCCCTTTTCAGCATCTATGGGCAGCCGCCTCTTTTGAAGGGTGCTCTGGTCATCGGCGTTTCACAATCGGGACAATCCCCTGATATCCTCAGTGTGATCGTCGAGGGGAAACGCCAGGGGCGCCCGACGCTGGCGATCACGAACGATCCGGCTTCTCCACTGGCGCAAGAAGCAGATTTCGTCATTGATATCAATGCCGGAGAGGAGCGCGCCGTCGCCGCGACAAAATCTTATACGGCTCAGTTGATGGTGATGGCGATTCTCTCCAATGCCTTACAAAAAGATACTTCGTTTTATGCTCCTCGTCTGGATGCGATGAGTAGAGTGCCGGAGTGGGTGGAACAATGTCTGATGCTCGATGAGCAGATTGACCATGCCGTTCAACGCTACCGCTATATGGATCAATGTGTAGTACTGGGGCGCGGCTATAATTATGCGACGGCTTTCGAGTGGTCGCTTAAATTAAAAGAACTCTGTTATGTGAGTGCAGAACCCTACTCTTCCGCTGATTTCTTACATGGTCCGGTCGCCGTGATTGAGCGCGGTTATCCTATTATGGCAGTGAATCCGGGGGGAGCGGTCTATGAAAGTATCTACAACTTACTGGCGGATTTACAACAAAAACGCAGAGCCGAAATCCTAACCATCTCAGATAAAACGGAAGCCCTCGATCAGGCAGATATCCCTCTGCCTTTGCCCCAGGGAATCCCAGAATGGCTGTCTCCGATCGTAAGTATCATTCCAGCCCAATTGGTGGGTTATCATCTTACCCAAGCCAAAGGTTATGACACCGAAGCCCCGCGCGGCTTGGAGAAAGTTACCAAGACAGAATAAAAATATGGAAAAGAGCGCAGAATCGCAAACGATCCGCATTCTGGGGATAGAGTCTTCTTGTGATGAGACGGCGGCGGCAGTGGTTGAAAACGGCGTCCAGCAGCTTTCCAGCCTGATCGCTTCACAGGTGGATTTGCATGCCCAGTACGGGGGAGTGTTCCCTGAAATGGCTTCGCGCCAGCATATCCTTGCTGTATATCCCATCATTGACCAGGCGCTGAAACAGGCACATTTAAGTTTGGGAGAGATCGATGCTATTGCAGTGACGCGTGGTCCGGGTTTGCCCGGCTCGTTGGTGGTGGGTGTGAATGCTGCCAAGGGTCTGGCGTTGGTCAGCGGAAAACCTCTGCTCGGCATCAACCACCTGGAAGGGCATATTTATTCAGCCTGGGTGCAGCAGTCACCGGATGAAGCCCCACGCCCTGAGCCCCAGTTTCCTTTTATTGCCCTGATCGTATCCGGCGGACATACCGACCTGGTTTTGGTGAATGATCATCTCAAGTACTTGCGCCTGGGTTGGACGGTGGACGACGCGGCAGGAGAGGCTTTTGATAAGGTCGCCCGACTGCTCGGTTTGAGTTATCCAGGAGGTCCTTCCATACAAAAAGCGGCTGCCGAGGGGAACCCACATGCTTTCAATTTTCCACGTGCCTGGCAAAAAGATACCTGGAACTTTTCTTTCAGCGGCTTGAAGACCGCTGTGCTGAAACAGGTGCGTAAAATGGAAGAAAAGAACATTTCCCTGCCTGTAGCGGATTTAGCTGCCAGTTTTCAGCAAGCGGTCGTGGATGTTCTGGTTGGTAAGGCGGTTCAGGCTGCTGAAGCTTTTGCTGCCCAGGGAATCTTGATTGCGGGCGGCGTTTCGGCAAATCGTGCCCTGCGCGAGACGATGTTGGCGCGATCGCCCTGTGGGGTGCATCTGCCGCCTTTTTCTTTATGCACAGATAATGCTTCCATGATCGCAGCCGCAGGATATTTTCGCTATCTTACCGGTCAACGCCAATCTCTGGATATGGATGCTTTGCCCACTTATCCGATCTCTGAGGCATAGACTTAAAACTGGCACTATCATTGCATCTAACTATGTTGGAAATTCTATAATAAAGCGAGGCTAACAACGTATGATCGATAAACCCGTTCTGGAACAGGCTGATTTACCGAAGGACCCAACTGAACTATTGAGGTATCAGGTTATGTTGCTGCGCGAGGTGCGAGATGCGCTTGATGTCCTCCAGCAAGCCCAGACCAAGACCAGCGATGAGATGAGTCTGCTGGCGGCTGCCATGCAGAGCCGCTCCGACCGCACCCGCACCAAGATCAGTAATATCGATATTCCTATCAGTTCGCTGATCAAATTCCAATTGCGCTGGGTCGTTGCCCTTGTTCCCGTACTGCTCATCATTGTTGCCACCCTGGCTGCTTTAGGGGGCATCGTCTGGCTGGTAATGCGTGCCTTGGGCTTGGCTGTTCTGTAGCCTGATTCTGGGAAATATATGGGAGAAAGCTTACAAACCTTTATTGATGTCTACATGCCAGAAGTGGAAACTGAACTGCGCCGGATCGTTGCCCGGTCGAACGGCGAGACATACCGTACTTTGCATTATATGCTGGCGTACCATTTGGGTTGGGAAGGGGAAGGCGCCGGAGCGTCTACTACGGGTAAACGTCTGCGCCCGTTAATCACTTTGCTGACCACTCAAGCCAGCGATGGGGATTGGCACAACTCACTACCAGCCGCTGCTTGTGTCGAACTGATCCATAATTTCTCTTTGATTCATGATGATATTGAAGACAACAGCCCAACCCGCCGCGGGCGCCAGACTGTGTGGAGCCGCTGGGGGGTGCCGCAGGCGGTCAATGCTGGAGATGCCATGTTTTCTCTGGCGCATCTGGCTCTGCTGCGCCTGGCAGAGACGACCTCGATCGAAATCGCTTTTCAAGCCGCTCAGGTCGTTCACCAAACCTGTCTCAGTCTCACCAAAGGGCAGTTTCTCGATATTTCTTTCGAGTCTCACAGCGATGTCTCGATAGAGGATTACTGGCAGATGTCACGCGGCAAAACGGCGGCACTTTTTGCGGCGTGTTTTGAACTGGGCGCACTGTGTGCCGGGGCTGCGGCGGAACGATGCGCTGCCTACCACCGCCTTGGGGAATCGCTGGGGTTGGCATTTCAAGCCCTGGATGATCTACTTGGTATCTGGGGGGATCCAAAACGCACGGGGAAATCGGCAGCCAGTGACCTGCTGGAAGGCAAGAAGACTTTACCGGTGCTGTTTGGTGTGAATAAACGCGGCAATTTCGACCAACGCTGGCGCCAGGGGAAAATTCTTCCTTATGAAGTGGAGGGCTTGGCAGCTCAGTTGGAAAAAGAAGGCGCCCGTGCTTATACGCTTGAGACCGCTGCCCGCTTAACAAACGAAGCGCTTGCTGCTATGGAACAAGCCGCTCCGCAGGGTGAAGCCGGTCATGCGCTTGCCGCGCTTGTCAACCAACTGCTCGAACGGGATATGTGAGCGACCTCAAACCCCGCCGGAAACTGCAAAATTCGTGAGGATTTGTATCCCGACTTGTTGGCTTTTTTCGGGGTGGAACTGAACGCCGTATAAATTTTCACGCTGCACCATGCTGGTAAAGAGGATGCCGTAATCAGTCACGGCGGATACATCGGCTGGATCGCCTGCTTCACAGTAATAGGAATGATTGAAATAGGCATAAGCCCCATCCTCAAGACCTTCCAATAGGGGCGTTTCTTTTTTGCGCCAGACCTGGTTCCAACCTGTGTGCGGAATCTTCAACTCTTTGGAATCGCTGAAACGGATTACCCGCCCGCACAGCAGCCCTAAACCAGCGTGGGTTCCCATTTCTTCCCCGGTCTCGAAGAGCGCCTGCATTCCGACGCAGATGCCCAGGGTTGGAACCCCGCGCTGCACCACTTCAAGAACAGCCTGATCCAATCCTGTTTGGCGCAGACCTGCCATAAAATCGCCGAAAGCACCCACCCCGGGCAAAATGACCTTATTCGCCTGGCGGATGATATTTGCTTCGTCCGTCAGAGTGACCTGCGCGCCGATATATTCCAACGCTTTGAATACAGAACGTAGATTGCCTGTTCCGGCATCAATGAGGGTGATGTTTTTTGAGTTCATAAGAC
>JBAXBF010000141.1:0-7853 GCA_037142095.1 Chloroflexota bacterium | reverse complement strand
GGATCGCTCGCGGCAAATTCACGCATGGCATGAATCTGTCCGCCTGAGGTGTGTGTGCGCAGAACGATCGGGTTGTCTTCCTGACGAGCGCTGTCTTTTTCGGCTTGGATATAAAAAGTATCCTGCATATCACGGGCGGGATGGTTGGGTGGGAAATTGAGCAGTTGGAAATTATATTCATCTGTTTCGATATCCCGCGAACGATAAATCTGGAAGCCCATTTCAGAAAAGATCCGGCATACTTCGCGCAGGGTCTGCGTAGAGGGGTGATGACGTCCACGGGGAAGCGCACGCCCCGGCAGGGTTAAATCGAGATTTTCCGATTCAAGAGCTTTCTTAAGAGAAGCCTGGCGCATCAATTCTGCTTTTTCGGCAAAGGCTGATTCCAGCACCTGCTTCACCTCATTCGCCCTTTGCCCGATTTGCGGACGCTCTTCTTTAGACAGTTTACCCAATCCAGTAAACACCAGCATAATGGGAGAGCTGCGTCCTAAATGTGCGACGCGCCATTGCTCTAACTTTTCGGATGTGTCCGAGGTAGTTAAGGCTGATAATGCGGCGGCTTGCATTTGTTGTATGTTCTCAAGCATCTTCTTCTCCTTTGTCCAATGATCGGATGAATGGCGTTCATCCAGTAATAAAATCAAATGTTCGTTTCAGCCGTGGAAATCAATTCCTTTATGCGCGGATGACCGGCATAAAAACCGTGATATTTTTCCGGAAGCATTGCAGCGATACGACACATGATCTCTATAGTGTTACGCTGAAGACCAGCATGCCGGTCTTGCCGGTCTACGCCTGGCAATCTGAAGGGGGTTCCAAATTGAATTGAAATCTTTGGTCTTGCCAGACGAAGCAATTTTGGGACAGCCCCATCCGAACCTGAAATTGCGATTGGGATGATTGGTGCATCTGGTGATAGGGACGCCAGGTATGCGGCACCTGTTTTTGCTTCGATCATCTGATAGGTTCTGCTGCGCGTTCCTTCTGGAGCAATCCCAATAATACCACCGTTTTTAAGATAGGTACTAATTTCCTTAAGGGGTTTGACTTCCAGGATAAAGCGGTCAATCCAGATAACTTTCGCCTGAGAAGCGATAAAGCGGAAAAATAGGTTTTTATAATGTTTCTTTGCTACCAGGACAGCCAGGTCTTTACGCTGCAGACAAACAAAAATGAGGGGCGCATCTAAAACACTTAGATGGTTGGTTACCATGATACATGCCCCAGTGAGCGGCAAATTATCTAATCCTATGATAGTAAGACGCGTGAGGATGCGAAACAGAATATAGAGCGTTTTTTGTACTATCCAGCGCAGCATTCAATAATCTCCAAGGACATAATTATAATCGGATTCGGGATGCTCGAAACAAACAACTGAGAGGTGTAACAACTCATCCCATCGATTCTAGCGTTTTGATAGCATTCATAATTCGCTGGAGAGTCTTTTCTTTGCCAATGATTGCCATACTCTCGAACAAAGGCGGGCTGACTTCTTGCGCGGTAACCGCCATGCGCAAGATACCGAAGAATTGTCCTGCGCTCAAGCCCAGCGACTCGGCTAATTCGCGCATCGGATGTTCCGCCGTTTCCGGGGTGATTTCCGCTAAACTGGATAAGAAGTCGTAAGCACTTTGAGCTGCTTTTGCCGATTCAACCGCACTCATCTTCTTGCCGATCAAATCTTGCGGCGTGGGCTGGACATCCTCCAGGAAGAAGAAGCGGGTAAGTTCTGGTGCTTCATCCAATGTCGTTGTACGAATTTGAATGATGGGGGCGATTTTCTCGATTAAGTTTCTTCGCCCGGAAGCGATGATATCAATACCGGCTCTCTCATAGAATGGGATCAGCCGTTCGGTAAAATCTTGGATGCTCAAGTTGCGCACATGCATTCCGTTAAAATGATCCAGCTTACCAATATTGATCGCCGCCGGGGATGGATTAAGATGATCGAAGCTGAATCGCTCTACCAGATCAGACAGGGTAAAGAATTCATTGACACTTTCTCCTGCGGCACCGGAATAGCCCCAGCCCATCAACGAGATCCAATTAACAACGGCTTCGGGTAAAAATCCCATGTCTCCCATATCGGTAACGAAGATTGAGAAACCATCTTGAAGCATTTGAGCCGTATCGCGCTTGCCCATTTTGCCTTTTCCGCTCGGTTTTAGAAATACGGAGAGGTGAACCCATACAGGTTCTTCCCATCCCAGGGCGCGGTAAAGATGAGCATGCAGCGGAAAAGTGGGCAGCCATTCCGAACTGCGTAAGACGTGGGTGATTTCCATGAAGTGATCATCGACCAGGGCTGCCAGATGGTATAATGCCAATCCGTCTGATTTTACAAGGATCGAGTCATCCAGGTTTTGATTCAGCACTGTGATATCGCCGCGCAGGGTGTCATGCATTGTAATACTTCCCTCTTTGGGCATCTTAAAACGAATAACAAAAGGCTCTCCATTTGCAGCTCGCTCAGCGGATTCCTTTGCACTTAAGTTGCGGCAAGTACCGTCATATCGGATGGATTCTTTTCTTTTTTGCTTTTCCTCACGCACGTGCGCCAAGCGCTCTGCAGAGCAAAAACAGCGAAAAGCGTACCCATTATCGATTAAACCATTGGCAACTTGTGAATGGATTCCCTTACGTTCTAATTGGCGATAAGGTCCGTAGGGACCGCCAATATCGGGTCCTTCATCCCACTCTAAACCAATCCAGCGCAGCCCATCCATCAATTCTTTTTCCGCACCGGGAACATAGCGTTTCTGGTCGGTATCCTCAATTCGTAAAATAAATTGTCCACCCGTCTGGCGGGCGAGTAAATAATCATAAAGAGCGGTACGCGCTCCACCGATGTGAAGTCGTCCCGTTGGAGAAGGTGCAAAGCGAGCCCGAATTGGTTTCATCTTAAATATAGCTCCTAAAAAGTAATTACAAAACGAATTAAAATTCCAGTGCCTTCTGCCACAGGTTAACGCTTTCAACCAAGCCGATGCAGAGCAACATGGAGAGTAAAGAGCTGCCGCCGTAGCTTACAAAAGGCAACGGTAAACCAGTAACAGGAAGGAGGTTAAGATTCATCCCCATATTAACGACGCCCTGAAAAGCGATCAGGCTGGCTGCGCCGTAGGCAATCAATGCTCCATAAGTATCGCGCGCAATGCGGGCTGCGCGTATACAGCGCAGAATTACAAAAAACTCGAGCAGCATGATCACGATGACGCCGACAAAACCAAATTCTTCCGCCAGGGCAGCGAAAATAAAGTCAGACCAGCGCACCTTAAGGAAACGTAATTGCACTTGCGTGCCTTGTCCATATCCTTGCCCTAATAATCCGCCCGAGCCGATGGTGATCAATGCCTGGTTCACATTATACGATTCGCCGTAACTCGCCTCCGGGTCAGGAAAAAGAAAGTTGCGGATGCGATCTAATTGATAGGGTTGGATGATCCCGGTTTGTTTGGCGATATCGTATGGGTTGACACTCAATAATAGTACTGCCAAAACGATAGCAATAATGAGAATCACGCCGGCTGCATACAGCATATGCTTCAATCTCAAACCGCTCATCCAAAGCAGCGTGAACCAGATTACAAAAATAACAATGGAGGTGCTCAAATTGGGTTGGAGTAAAATCCATATTGTCAGGCCGAGGGTGATGATAAAACTGCGAAATACCCAGCGGATGTCTCCCAGTCGATCCTGGTTACGGGAGAAGAAATCTGCCAGCACCAGGATTATGACGATTTTAACGAATTCGGAAGGCTGAATGAAGACCAGACCGACGTCAAACCAGCGTGCTGAACCAAAAACTGCCGCGCCAATGATGAATAATGCCGCCAATGCGATGAACATGAACCAATACATAAAACGATTGACGGATACCCAAAAATGGTAATCGATCGATGCAACCCCCACAGCCGCAATAATGCCAACAACGGCATAGATTAATTGGCGTTGGACAAGGTTCAATGCGGTAAGTTGAATATTTCCGGCAACAGTCGATCGGATCATTGTCACGCCGAAAATCGTCAAGATTAAGACGACGCCTATTAACCAAAAATCAAAATTTCGCCAAATTACTCGCGGCATGACAAATCCAAACGGAAATTAATCCGTGTCCTATGTCTTTCTTTATCTAGCAAAGACATGAATAGTTAAGCAATCACTTGTTTAGGAATTTTGCGCTTGGATTTTAAAGGAATATCGGCGAGAAGGCGTTGTTTGTTGCCATCGTGAGCGATTTCGATGCGGATAGCCTGCGGATCAATTTCGATGTGGTGGGAAATGACGGTAATTAACTCATCTTTCAGAATTTCAATCCGTGCAGGACTCAGATCTGTGCGATCTGAAATCAATACCAATTGCAACCGTTCTTTGGCTTGAGCGGCACTCGATTGTTCTTTCCCGAAAATGCGATTTACCCAATCTGCCATTTTTTACTCTCCTCCCGGACGGAACATGCGAGACAAACGATTGATGAAACCATCAGGCACGGTCAATTCCATAAAGGGAATTTTTTCACCTTGCAATCGCTTAGCAATATTACGGAAAGCCTTACCTGCTCTATCTTTATCATCCAAAACGACAGGGTTACCTTTGTTGGTGCTGATGATGACGTGTTCATCTTCGGGGACGATGCCGATAAGTTCAATTGCCAACAATTCTAAAATATCCTTGGTATCCAGCATGTCGCCGCGCTGCACCAGTTCGGGCTTGATACGGTTGATTATCAGACTGGCTGGTCCTTTCTCTTCGGATTCTATCAATCCGATGATGCGGTCCGCGTCCCGCACAGAAGAGACTTCTGGGTTGATTACAACCAGGACACGGTCGGCTGGCGCAATTGCATTCTGAAAACCGCGCTCAATGCCAGCGGGTGAATCGATCAAAATCCAATCGAAATCGGCGCGCAACTCATCACATATACGCACCATGTCGCTGGGTGATACGGCAGTCTTATCGCGGGTTTGTGCGGCTGGGATGAGGTATAATTCAGGCAGCCGTTTATCGCGGATCATTGCCTGGCGTAAGCGGCAGCGACCTTCAATGGCATCTACAATATCATAAACGATGCGGTTTTCCAGCCCAAGGACGACATCCAGATTACGTAAACCAATATCAGCATCGATGCATACCACTTTTGCGCCATCGCTAGCCAGAGCCGCACCTAAATTTGCTGTGGCGGTTGTTTTTCCAACACCGCCTTTACCAGAGGTAATGGTGATTACTGTTGCTGTCATAATCGATTGGTGGTAAACCCTTTCCTTTTCAAGATATTTTCCAAACCTACTCTTTCCCAGAACCAGCCGGATTCCAAATTTCAGCCAGTACTTGTCCATCTTTCAAGCATGCAATTTCAGGTTTTGAGGCGCTGTGTCCTTGGGGTGTCGTGGCGACCTGATCGGCGATGCGCAGTTGCGTGGGAGATAGTTCTAATGCACAGACGATGGCATTTTCGTTTCCCTGTGCGCCGGCATGCACCGTGCCGCGCAATTTGCCCCAAACAACCACATCGCCCCCGGCGATGATCTCCGCTCCGGGGTTAACATCCCCAATGATGATCACGTGCCCATTATGCTGCAAACGGTTCCCAGAGCGCAGCGTGCGGCGGACAAAGATCGCATCTTCACCTTGCATGCTGCTATCCGCCTGGCGACCAGAACGCTCAGGGGTGGTCGTATGCAGACGGGTTGCCATACCTAACATCTGGGCAGTTTGCTCAGTAACCGGCGAATTACTAACCACAGCCCAAAGGGAAAGACCGCGCTCAGAAATTTGATCTCGCAGACTGCCGAGATCTGCCGCTTTGATCGCCAGGCTGCCGACATCCAATGCTAATTTGGCACCTTTGAGGAACTCTATCTGAGCATCCAGATGCTGAAGCAGTGCGTCACACTTCGCTTGCCAGGATTGCTCATCATCTTCAAACGTTATTAACAGTCCGTCGCGTATCCCTTTTACCCGCAGCATGCTGTAATTATAGCACGAAGTAAACTTACTTGCGTTCCTCGATCTTAGCCCACGTGTCGCGTAGCGGTACGGTCTGATTAAAGACCGGATGTTCCGAAGTAGAATCGAGATCGACACAGAAAAACCCCTTGCGTTCGAATTGGCAGCGTGTCCCTGGGGCAGCTCCTGCCAGACTGGGTTCGATTTTGCAGCTTTGCAGAACGACTAAAGATTCGGGGTTGATATAATCCAGGTAGCTTTTTCCTTCTTCTGCTTTTCCGGGTTCGGGTACGGTGAAAAGACGGTTATACATGCGGACTTCGGCATCCAGAGCATGCGGGGCAGAAACCCAATGGATGGTTCCCTGCACTTTACGACCATCAGGGGCATAGCCTCCGCGAGTTTGCGGGTCATAAGTGCAATGTATTTCTTCGATTTCACCTGTTTGAGCGTTTTTGATTACATTTTCGAATTTAATAATGTAGCCATAGCGCAAGCGCACTTCACGTCCCGGAGCCAAACGGAAATACTTGGGCGGGGGCACCTCGCGGAAATCATCCTGGTCAATATAAATGTATTTGGAGAAAGGTACCTTACGCGTTCCGGCGGAAGCATCTTCGGGGTTGTTGACAGCGTCAAGTTCTTCCACTTGATCTTCGGGATAGTTGGTGATGACCACTTTAACCGGATTTAATACGCCCATTACGCGCATCGCCGAGTGATTTAATTCTTCTCGCACCATATGTTCGAGTAAGGCAATATCCACCAGATTTTCATTTTTGGCAACACCGACCTGCTCCACGAAGTTACGGATCGCTTCGGCTGGATAGCCTCGGCGGCGCATACCGCACAGGGTCGGCATACGCGGGTCATCCCAGCCTTTGACGTAGTCTCCATCGACAAGCAGCTTTAAGTAGCGCTTGCTTAAGATCGTGTAATTGATGTTGAGACGGGCAAATTCAATCTGGCGGGTGCGGAAGATATCCAGTTCTTCCAAAAACCACTCGTACAGCGGGCGATGAATCTCGTAGGCAATGTCGCACAAAGAATGGGTCACGCCTTCGATGGAATCGGATTGCCCATGCGCAAAGTCGTACATGGGGTAAATGCACCACTGATCTCCGGTGCGATGGTGGGTAGTGTGCAGGATGCGATAAAGAACCGGGTCACGCAGGTTGATATTGCCGGAAGCCATATCAATCTTTGCCCGTAAGACACGCGCCCCATCTGGAAATTCTCCGTTGCGCATGCGCTGGAATAAATCCAGATTTTCTTCTACGGTGCGGTTGCGATAGGGGCTTTCTTTTCCCGCTTCCGTTAAAGTGCCGCGGTGTTCGCGAATCTCATCTGCGGAGAGATCATCGATATAGGCTTTGCCTTTTTTGATTAATTTTATGGCGAACTCATAAATCTGCTCGAAATAGTCGGAAGCGTAAAATTCGCGATCTTCCCAGTCAAAGCCAAGCCAGTGAATATCTTCTTTAATGGAGTCCACATATTCTACATCTTCCTTGACCGGGTTTGTATCGTCAAAGCGCAGGTTGGTTTTTCCGCCAAACGTTTGCGCCATGCCGAAGTCGATGCAGATGGCTTTGGCGTGCCCGATATGTAAGTAGCCATTGGGTTCCGGTGGAAAACGGGTGTGCACGCTTGTAAACCTGCCAGTACGCAGGTCTTCTTCGATTGCCTCACGGATGAAGTTACTGGGTGTCGTAGAATCATTAGCCATAATGACAGCTCCTCTGGTAAACTAACAAATCACCCTGATCGTTTTACAGGGTGTTCCGATAAGAAGGCTGGGGGCAAAGGATTCGAACCTCTACATATGGATCCAGAGTCCACTGTCCTACCATTAGACGAGCCCCCATTACATTAATCATGTTGATTTTATCATGTCCATTATA
>JBAXBF010000140.1:0-7876 GCA_037142095.1 Chloroflexota bacterium | reverse complement strand
TATTAATTGTCTTAGAATTTATTCCAGAAGAGATTATAGCACAAAGTGAAATAGTTGATTCGGAAAGAAAATACAACAATATGCAATCACCAAGAATCTAGATTTGGAATGATCCTACCGGAAATACCCTACTGAATAACCCCAACAGTGGTAAAATCACCGTCATGAAACGTTGGCAATTTTGGTTTGGGGTCGTCATCAGTCTGCTATTCCTGTATTTTGCATTGCGCGGTCTGCAATTCGCGGAAATGTGGGATGCGATGCGGAGTGCCAATTACTGGTGGTTAATACCCGGCATAATCGTATATTTTATGGGTGTGTGGGCACGCGCCTGGCGCTGGCATTATCTGCTGCGTCCGGTAAAATCCATCCCTACCCGCACCATGTTCCCCATTGTAGCAATTGGGTACATGGGCAACAACATTTACCCAGCCCGCGCCGGAGAAGTGCTCCGCGCTGTTGTACTCAAGCGGCGTGAAGGGGTGCCTGTATCTGCCTCGCTGGCAACCATCATCGTCGAGCGTATCTTTGACGGTGTCGTTATGCTGGGATTCATCTTCATCAACCTGGCAGAGTTAACCAAGCTTACTCAGGGCGCCGATGTAATTGGCAGCGCAAGTATCCAGAATATCGCCATCATCGGTACGGCAGTTTTTGGTGCGGCACTGCTCATCTTTTTACTGGCAGCCATGTTTCCCACCTTCATACACGGTCTGGTAAATACGATTGTTGCCAGGTTTGTGCCGGAAGGTTTACGCCCCAAAGTTATGGGAATCACTGAGCGCTTCCTCGGTGGGCTGGAATCACTGCGCTCTCCGCGCGATGCCCTCATGGTCTTCCTGACATCTGTGATCATCTGGCTGTTCGAGACCGGGAAATACTGGTTCGTAATGCATGCTTTTCCGTTCCAGGTGAGTTTCTTTGCCTTGATGCTGATGAACGGCGTAGTCAATCTAGCAACAACGATTCCTTCTGCACCGGGCTATATTGGCACATTTGATGCGCCGGGTATTGCTATTCTGGTAGCCTACGGAGTCAACAAAGCGATTGCCGCCAGTTATACGCTGGTGCTGCACGTTGCGCTATGGGTGCCTATCACTCTACTGGGCGCATATTATCTGGCACATGAAGGCATCCACTGGGGAGAAGATATCAAAAAGGAGGCGGGATGAAAGTTGCTGTTATCGGTGCAGGCTTGGGCGGAATGGCTGCTGCTTATGACTTGGTACGGGCTGGTCATGAAGTAACAATCTATGAAGCCGATAACTTTGCTGGCGGACTGGCTGGAGGCTTCAAAGAATCCCATTGGGACTGGACTGTGGAGCGTTTTTACCATCACTGGTTCCAGAGTGATCATAGCCTGCTTAAGTGGATAGATGAACTTGGATGGCGTTCTAAAGTGCATTTCTTCCGCCCTTTATCGGTGATGTACCATAAAGATAAATTCTACCCCTTCGACTCGATACTCAATGCGCTCCTCTATCCAGGACTAGGTTGGGGAATTAATAAAATCCGCTTCGGATTGGTAGGTCTATATTTACGTTTAACAAATAATTGGCACCCTCTGGAAAAGGTTACCACCCACGAGTGGATGCAAAAATGGGCTGGAAATTCCTACCATACCATGTGGGAGCCCATGTTAGAGGGAAAATTCGGACCCTATTATAAAGATATCAATATGGCGTGGATGTGGGCACGGATCAAGACGCGCACCACAAATCTGGGCACATTTGAGGGTGGATTCCAGGTTTTTGCAGATTCTCTGGCAGAGCATCTCCGTTCTCTGGGAGTCAAGATTCACTTTTCTACCCCAGTCGAACGTATCCTCACAAATGAAAACCAAAGCATCGGTTTAATCGTAGGGAATAAGCAAATTGATTTTGACCGATGTCTGGTAACCACTTCTCCAGGATTATTGGCTCACCTGGCTCCTGATTTGCCTCCAGATTATCTTCAAGGGCTCTTACAGCTCAAACATCTTGGAGCGGTAGTAATGGTAATTGCCCTTAAGCGGCGTCTTTCAGAACAGGGATACTACTGGTTCAATCTACCAAAATCAGCCGGATTCCCGTTCCTCGCGCTGGTAGAACATACGAACTTCATTCCACCTGAACACTTTGGCGGTGACCATATCCTTTATTGCGGAGATTATCTGCCGGCAGGTCATGAATATTTCTCCCTTAGCCAGGAAGAATTGCTGACACGCTTCACTCCGGGTTTAGCACGGATCAACCCGGATTTCCAGCCAGATTGGGTGCGGAAAATCTGGCTTTTCCGAACATCTTATGCTCAACCCGTCCCTCTCGTAAATCATTCCCAGCATATCCCACCAATTAAAACGCCAATGCCCGGGTTATTCTTTGCGAGCATGAGTCAGGTCTACCCATGGGATCGCGGGACGAACTTTGCCGTCGAATTAGGACGTAAAGCCGCGGCATTACTGTTGTCAGAAGGATAAATCCAGTTTAAGGCAACTCCCAAATTGTAAAGTTCTGATAATTGGTAATAGAGCCATTTTTGACCCCATCTTTCTCAAAGCCAGTAGCCGCAGCCACATCACCTGCATCTGATAGGGAAACATCGAAGGGAGCAGCATATTGACCATTGATAAAGAAATAGCCTTTATCTTCATTCACAAACAACAGTACTTCATTCGAAGCGGGGAAGCCCACATTAAGCGCTTTAGGTGGAAGGCTGCCCACCGGTTTCCAATTGGGTACTGGTTGGCTGGCTTCACGGATCCCAGATTTCCATTGTGTGCCGAACAAACCTGCCTGGACAGCTAACTCGAGCTGGCTCGATTCTGTGGAATGGCAAATGAATCCGATGTCCCACTTGCCACTGTTTGATTCATAAGGATTTGTAAAGGTAGCTTTAGCGATAAAATTCTTTACAGTAACGCCCGCTGAGCGATAAACCGGTTTGTCCCCATCCCCATGCGCTAATTGACCTGCCATGGGTCCCATGCCCGGTTGTCCTATTTTCCAGATCGTAAAGTCTTCAATTTTTGTACTGGAACCCTCTTTCTGGCTCTTCTCTCCATAACCGCTCATCACCACCACATCTCCGGCTTCAGTTAGGGCAGAAAGATTCATGTCGGAGACAAAACCACCATTCACAAAGAGCAGCCCCTTGTTGTCTAACACGATTATGCGGATGCGATTGACGGCAGCATTCGTGTCATCCAACCTCATCTTTACATGGGTTGGGTTTTTGTCACTATCGATCACTTTTGCGCTCCCCTTTTGTTTGTTGATTAACTCCCATGTCCGGTTCTCATGAATGATTAAACGATATCCATCACCAGTTTCGGCAACGCGGAAGGAAAAACCAATATCCCAGGTTTCTTTTTCAGCAGCAGCAAATGGATTCGTAAAGGTGGCTTCAGCAACAAAGTCTCGGACACTTACCCCAGACGACTTAAGCAGTGCATCTCCTTTAGAAGGATTATGATCCAGATTACCAGCGTCAGGACCAAAGATTTTGGTGGGCGCGATGAGATTCGCATTTTCGGGTGCGGGAGTGGGAGTGGAAGGTTCACTGGTCAGCTTTGCTATCGAGGTTTCGGTAGCGTTCTTTCCAATGTTTTTCTCGCTATTTATTTGAGGAATCTGCCATACCGTAAAATCTTTAAATGCAATGGATGTATTGTCTTTGACCGAATTTTCATGAAAACCAATCCCTATTCCAATTTGTCCGCTATCTTTACGCCTTGAAAGATCCAGTATTTTTACAAAATTCCCATTCAAATAAAGGAAACCCTTCGTATCACGCACAATTAGCATCATCTTATTCTGTTGCCCATCACCCGTATTTATTTTTCCATCCAGCAGGGTTTTATCACCTTTCAATTCATTGACCTGGCTCAAATTGGGATTTTTATCACCCAAAACCCAACTTGGTTTTGTGTCAATACTCAAACGGTACTGATCATTTTCCCCCGCGCTGCGGAAGATCAAGCCGAAGTCCCATGGTCCAATCATGGAAGCATACGGATTTACAAAAGTTGCCTGGACAATGAAATTATCCGCTTTCACATCAGCCGCATATTGTGATACCAGGCTGCCTGTATATTTTAACTCGCCGTCGTTTTCCTTGACTGCCGATCCAATAGACCAGACAGTAAAACCCTCATACTTCGTAAAACGGTCCTTCTTCTGGCTATTTGCAGCGTAACCTGTTTCGGCAGAGATATTTCCCCCATCCATTCGTGTCGAAAGATCTAATTTAGCGATAAAAGTGCCATTAACAAAGAGGAACCCATCCTGTTCCAACGCCATTAAGGTTAGTTTATTCGGCTTACCAGAGGTATTATCCAGGAACTTGCCTACTTTTCCACCCGCTATGCTCGTCTTTTTGTCCTTACTCTGATCGATCAATTCCCAACTCGTATCTGAATGAATAATGAGCCACATTCCATCATCATCTGCCTTAGAACGGAAGAAATAACCGATATCCCAATTCCCAACGGAAATAGTAAATGGGGTGTAGAAGACAGATTCAACCAAGAAATTTTGCGAATTGACACCCGTATTAGCCATCTGCACAGGACCTTCAGGATTATGCACCAAATTCCCATTCGAAGGACCGAAGATAGCCTTACTCTCTGCCAAATTTTCAGGTTCTAGGGTAGCCGAGGCTGCCTCAGTCGGTAATGGAGGTAACGGTGAAAAAATCGGAGAAGGTTGTTCGGTTACCTGGGCAATTTGCGGCTGTTGCGTAGGTGTTAATGTCAACAAAGTCACGACATTTGTCGGAGGAGATTTGATTGTAATGAAATTCTTAAACCACCATCCGCCCGCCCCAGCTAAAAGACACAATATCACAACGACTGCGATAATCCAAATCCAGACCGGTCGTTTTTTGAGAGAATCTTGTGAAGCTTTAGATGGAGGGGACTCTTGCGGTTTTTCTGAAACAGGTTTGCCAGTCTCGACAGTTTCAGAAACTACGACTGGGACAGGCTGCGGGACAATATCCACAGTTTTGTCCTTATCAAGAAAGTCCTTTGCTTCCATTGTTTCCCCTGCATCTACAGGGAGGATAGCATCAACAGTTGATTCAGAAGTCACACCTGGAGGTGCTTCAGCGGTAAGATCTTGAGTTTCCTCATTTTCCACTGGTATTGGAGCAACGAGTACTGAAGGAGACTGTGTTTTCGGATGCATCGGCTCGCTTGGAGTTGGCACAGGAGAAATTGCCGGCGCAGATGGTATTATGACTGGTTGAGGAGAAAGGGGAATAGACGGGATCGGGGTCGTGGTGGTTTTCATTTTCGTCTTGCCAATCATATCTTCAGGATATTTCGGCAAAGCAGACTGCGGCTCCTGTCCCAGATGTCTTAACGCTTCCAATACCCCAGCAAATTCTTTCATACTCTGGTAACGTTCCTCTGGATTCTTAGCAAGAGACTTAAAAATCGCCTGTTCCACTTGCTCGGGTATATCAGGAACATACATTTTTGGATTAGGAAGAGGATCCAGAACGTGTTTGACCATCACAGCCACAGGTGTATCCCCTACATAGGGTTTAATCCCGGTGATTAATTCATAAAATACGACTCCCAAAGAATAGATATCTGAGCGTGGATCCGTGCCTTTTCCGGTACTTTGTTCTGGTGCAGTATATTCGGGGGTCCCAACGGAAACGCCAGGTCCAGTTAAAGTCGCAGATGCTCTTTCTCCTGGCAGGACAACTTTGGCAATCCCAAAATCTGATAGCATCGGTTCTCCAGTCGCTGTGAGAAGGATGTTTGTTGGTTTTATATCACGATGAATGATATTCTGTTGGTGGGCATAATCCAGGGCACTGGCGATGGGAAGTAGATAATGAATTGCCTCTTGAATGGGCATGGGATAACCAGTCTTATTACGCAATGTCCCACCCGGTTGAAATTCCATGACAAGATAAGGTAATCCTTCAAATTCGCCATAATCATGGACCTTAACGATAAATGGATGTGAAAGTTTTGCCAGAGATCGT
The DNA here is from genome assembly GCA_037142095.1 of Chloroflexota bacterium. Lineage (GTDB taxonomy): Bacteria > Chloroflexota > Anaerolineae > Anaerolineales > DRKV01 > JBAXBF01. The sequence goes on along the minus strand of JBAXBF010000140.1, from coordinate 1,894 downwards.
GCTTCACGTTCAAACCGTTTAAGCATCTCTTGAGTATATATATCCCCTTCATCGAGAAAACGGATGAGCTTGATCGCGACCTCACGATCCAGACGGTTATCACGCGCCCTATAGACAGTCGCCATACCACCTTCCCCAAGAATTTCGAAGATATGATATCTACCACCAATGATTACTCCGGTCAGATCAGCCATATTTTGGAATCCTCACTTTATTATGCCGACTCTTCATCGTTACCATGCTGCCTATACTTGTTTATTAATTATTATACACGATGGTATGTTAATTTTCATACAACTTCAGTAATGGATTAAGTCAATGTGACTTAAGTTACTTACACCCAGTACTTATTTTGTTAGAATATAGCATATGAAATTCCCATCGGTTCTATTATTCATTGTCGTGTTTGTTTCATTAATAATCGTCGCCGGTTTAGGAATGAATGTTACCAATTTTACGGCGTACCTTGGTAACAACCCTGAAGCATGTAATAACTGCCATGTCATGGATTCAGTCTATCTTTCCTGGTATCATGGCTCACACCGGCTTTGGGCGGTCTGTAACGACTGTCACACACCTCATGAATTCATCCCTAAATATTACATCAAGGCACTTTCTGGATACAACCATGTGAGCGCTTTCTTACTCGGGGATATCCCGGTGGCAATTCGTGCCAAAGAGTCATCCAAGAAAATTGTGCAGGATAACTGTATCCGCTGTCATGAAAACACTGTGGATGCTGTCAGCGCAAGCCATTCAGATGCTGGCAGATATTGTTATGACTGCCATCGGAGTGTTGCACACGGCGAAAGAGGCATCACTATTCAACCTGCTGTGGTAACAGATAAACACTCGATCCTTTTTATCGATAAATAGGAGAGGAAACCATGAAACAAAAAGCCACTATTTTCATTCTATGCGGGATCATCCTCGTTCTGGCGGCAGGCGTCATTGGTATGCTGCTATTCATCAAAGGGCAAGCCGCACCAGTACGCGGGGTACTGCCTCTTGTTGAGATCGCCCAGATGGAACCAGACTCTTCCAAATGGGGAATTAACTTCCCGAATGAGTATTCCACTTTCTTGTTAACCGAGAAAAACAATACCAAGACCGAATTTGGTGGCTCGGAAAAATTCTCCAAACTTGAGCGTGATCCGCGCCTGGTTGTGTTGTTCGGTGGGTACAGTTTCTCCAAAGATTACAATGAAGAACGCGGGCACCGCAACACCCTCACGGATGTGCGCGCAACCAAACGCATCAATGACAAAACCCCTGGCACTTGCTATTCTTGTAAGTCTTCGAACAACCCCACCCTCTGGAAAGAAATGGGGATGGCAGACTTTGATAAGACACCTTTTAGCAAAATGGGTGAAAAGATTAAAGAACCGATTGGCTGTGCCAATTGTCACGAAGCCGGCACGATGAACCTCATTGTAACCAATCCTGCGCTTGAAGAAGCCTTGAAGAAGCAGGGTAAAGACTGGCATACATTTACCCGCCAGGAAATGCGCACTGTCGTATGTGCCAATTGTCATGTTGAATATTATTTTGCAGGTGAAGACAAATATTTGACCTTCCCCTGGCAAGGCGGTACTAAGATCGAGGATATCGCCAAATACTATGATGATATCAACTTTAGTGATTGGCAGCACGCCGATTCGAAAGCCGCGATGATTAAAATGCAGCACCCCGAATACGAGCTTTACACAGCCGATAGCACTCATTATCAAGCCGGAGTTTCCTGTGCTGACTGCCACATGCCCTATACGCGTGACGGTGCGGCAAAATTCTCCAACCATGACATCCAGAGTCCGTTGCTCACAGCGGATGCTTCTTGCGGCACCTGCCATACAGACGTAAAATATGCGACTGAACGGGTAAAAACAATTCAGAA
>JBAXBF010000139.1:0-7905 GCA_037142095.1 Chloroflexota bacterium | reverse complement strand
AATGTTGGTGAAAAATTACACACCTACGGCGTGCAAGAGATGATTGTAAGTACTCACATCTTGAGGGAGATAAATATATACTTAAGTTACGTGAGGTGATTCATGGTAAACTGTCATCTTCCCAGATACCCCTTCATGATAAGAAAGGATAAACAACAATGAAAATAATGAATAAGCTTTTACTCTTTTCGCTCATTGCAACGTTGGTTTCGGGTTTTTCTGATTCAGCAGTAGTACGAAAAGCTACTATAATCCCTGAGAAAGCAGCGTCTTCGCAGAATTCAGAAAATATATCGGGAACAGCATCTATCCAAAATGATAAAATCATTCCCGTCAGCGGCCAAATCCAACAACAACCAAATCCAAAACCTACCCGCCAACCTCAGCAGAACCAGTCTCAGCAAAAACCACCCAATGACAAAAAAGAGCAAGGGAAAAAAGACCAGACTGGACCCGGCTCTTTCACCATGCAGCAGACTCTCTCCGATAATGCCCAGGGCATGACGATTGCCTTCGATGGTCTGGCATTCCTGACGGGGAATCTCGGTTCGGACTCTTTCTTTCCTCCCGGCAAGGTCGCGGATTTCTGGGGATTTCAATACTTACGCGATAACGATCCGTCCGAGATGGGACATAATACCGATTTTTTGACCAAAGCCTCTCTCAACATGTTCACGATCCTGACATCCGATCAAAAAGCACAATTGGTTGCTCTGGCAAAAAGCCAGGTGAGTTCAATCAATGAATATGGTATCAAACGTTTCGTGCTGATGACCGCTTTTCGCCGCCTGCTCGAAGGCAACCTGCCGGCTGGAAAGACTGCTTTAAACGAGGAATCCGTCAAAGCTGTCTCTGCCGAGCTGTATGTTTTGGATGGTAAAATCAGTTATGATCGTGCCAAAGTGATGGGTCCCATCCTCTTTAATCTTTCTTCACAACAGAAGAGCTACTTGGCTGGGATGGTAGGCAAAGGTATGAAAACCTGGACTAACGTAACCGAACCCAATGAGCTGCGCCCCCTGAGCCGCGACGAAAAGATTGCTGTGATGACCTATGCGGGCGATTTGTACAGTTGGTATGCCGGATCGGTTGAAGCTGATGTATATTTCTGCCCGGAGCGCCAGGGAACTTATTTCGGTTCATTTTACATGAAGGACGCACCCGCGGTTGGCAACCCCGGTTATAGTATTGGTACCAATATCACCGCCGATATGGGAAACGCCTTTATCAAAGCGCTTACTCCCCAACAGGCCCAACTCATTACCGGTTTGGTGGATATCCAGCGTCCATACCTGACCAGCATTGTGGATGTACGTACCCAGGTCTCCAACGAACTGCGTTTGTTTATGGCAGGCAAAACTGCGGATTTGACCAAGGTGCTGAACCTGATGAAAAAGTATGGCGACCTGGACGGATCCCTGGTGTATAATTTTGCTACCAACTTTGCCAAGGTTGGTCAAACGTTAAGTGCCGCACAGAAAACGCAATTGCTGAGTTTACGCCACCAGACCTTGGGCGATTTCACGCCCAAAGCTGCGTTCCTTTATGCTGAGCCGATTGGCTTCCCAGTGGTACCCAATACCGATTTTATGTTCAAATAAGATGGCTTTAAAAAACGATAAGAAACATTTATGAAACAATTAATTATCACATTAACATTCCTAACTTTTCTCCTCAGTGCATGTGTGCCAGGGGCGGCGGAGGATTTGCCTAAAACGGATCCCCGCCCCATGGTGGCTCAACCGGCTGTCGTCTCGCTTGATTCTACGCCTACTTCCCAAATGTCTGGCCAGGCTTCTGCAACTCCAGAAGTTGAGTCCACACCTCCAGAACTGCTCCAAGCGGTCGTTGCTGCAAAAAACAAAGGCAAGAATAAAGAAGCTGGTGCCAAAAAAACTCCAGGAAAGAACCAAAACAAATCTACGAAAATACCAAAAGAAAAGAGCCAGGGTGCAGCAACTAAAAAGCCGAAAGACAATAACCCTATTATGGCACCAACATCTTCCAATATTGATTTTACTTCTACCGAAATCCTTGGGCGTCCAACGGATAAATCGATAACCGTCAGTATTATTCCTGCCGAAACGATGGAAATATACTATGAATATGGCACTACCCCGAACGTTTATTCTGCTAGAACCACCGCACAAAGTGCTGCTGCTGGCGCGGTGCTAGAAACCCTGATAAGCGGGCTTCAACCAGACACGCGCTATTTTTACCGCATCCACTATGGTAGTAAGCAGGGTCAGGAGCATACCTTTATCACCCAACGGAAATCTGGCAGCACATTCACCTTTGCCATCCAGGGAGATTCACACCCTGAACGCGTGGTGAAGCAGTTTGACGCAGCGCTTTACACACGAACCCTGCAAAGCGCTGCCGCCAGCCAACCCGATTTTTATATGACCATTGGTGACGATTTCAGTGTTGATGCTCTCAAAACTGTGAATGCTGAGGTTATCCGATCTCTCTACATCAACCAGCGCCAATATCTGGGATCGGTGGGCGCGCCGCTCTTCTTGGTCAATGGCAACCACGAACAGGCTGCTCTGGCAAATCTTGACGGTACAGCCAATAATGTAGCAGTATGGGCGCAGACTGCCCGCAACACCTATTTTCCCCAGCCGGCTCCTGACGCCTTCTACTCGGGGGATGCCGATCCGGTTGAGAATATCGGGCTGCTGCGTGATTATTATGCCTTCACTTGGGGCGATGCCCTGTTTGTTACCATTGATCCCTACTGGCATTCCTCTCAAACGGTCGATAACCAGTACGGTGGCGATCGCAATGATAAGAAAAAACGCGATCTATGGAATGTTACGCTTGGCGATGTCCAATATCAGTGGTTTAAGCGCACCCTTGAAACCAGCAAAGCCAAGTACAAGTTCGTCTTTACACACCATGTTAATGGCACAGGGCGAGGCGGGATTGAACTGGCGAATACCTACGAATGGGGAGATACGACTCAACTCGCGGCTCACCGTTCCGGCTGGACTAAAACCATCCATCAATTAATGGTTGATAATCGCGTTACCATTTTTTTCCAGGGTCACGATCACATCTTCGTTCACCAGGAACTCAATGGTGTCATTTACCAAACATTGCCTGTGCCAGCCGACCCCAATTACGCTTTGGATAATGCCGATGCCTATAAAACAGGGGACAAGCTGCCCAATAGTGGACATGTACGCGTTACCGTCTCTCCCAATGGCGTTACGGTAAAGTACATTCGCTCGTACCTCAACAAAGCCGATGAAATTGCCTTTACATACACCGTCAAGTAAGCGGTGTGTACTCTGCACCTAAATAGGATATCGAATGATGACTACACACTTTAAACAATTTCTCTCTCTCCTTCTTGTTCTTGTGCTGAACCTTTCTTGCACATTCCCATCGTCTCCAGAATTGCTTCCGTCAAGCGAGCAGGTGCCTGCTTCTGCTAAAACACCGGCTCCTCCCAAGGCTGGTAAAACACCAAAACCCAAACAGACGAAAACCCCCAAAGTTGTACCCACTTCTTCTTATGTTCCAAGCATACCGTCACTTAGTATCATTCTTGGGCGTCCTACAACCAATTCCGTCACCGCTAATCTGCTTGTCCAGTCGAATACGCAGGCGACTATAACCTATGGGACGGCATCCGGTAAATATATTGCCCAGACTTCTGCCATTAATCTGCAAGCCAAAGTACCGCAAAACATCGAACTGACTGGACTTACGCCGAACACCACCTATTACTATAAAGTAATCACCAACGGCACAGCATCCAGCGAACATATCTTCTCTACCCAACGCAGTTCCGGCAGTACTTTTACCTTTACAATCGATGCTGATCCGCATAATCGCGATCCACGCTTTAACGGGGAGCTTTACGCGACTACGCTGACGAATGCTCTCAACAACCGTCCAGATTTCCATATTGACTTGGGTGATACCTTTATGACTGAAAAGGTCAAGCCGCAAACATCTGCCGATGTCGAAAGTACCTTTACGGATATGCGCCCTTATTTTGGGATCATTGGTGTGGATGCACCACTCTTCCTGGTCAACGGTAATCACGAGGGTGAATTGGGTTGGCTGCTTGCGAGTAGCAAGGATAAGAACCTGCCTATCTGGTCAACCCAGTTGCGCCAACGCTACTATCCAAATCCAGTTCCGAACGGCTTTTACACGGGCAGTGGTACTCGTGATGCGGCACTCGGCAGTGTGCGCGATGGCTATTATGCCTGGACTTGGGGGGATGCCTTGTTTATTGTCCTTGATCCGTTTTGGTACACAACCCAGAAACCGCAACCTGGGGACTTGAATAATAATTGGAATTGGACTCTCGGTAAAGAGCAGTACGATTGGCTCAAATCTACCCTTGAAAGCAGCCATACGAAATTTAAGTTCGTCTTTACTCACCATTTGGTCGGCGGCAGTAACGAAGCGCGGGGTGGTATCGAATTCGCCAAATTCTTCGAGTGGGGCGGACAGAATGCGGATGGTTCCGATGGTTTTAATGCTCATCGTTCCGGCTGGACAAAGCCCATCCACCAATTATTGGTTGAAAACCATGTCAGTGCTGTATTTCATGGTCATGACCATGTGTTTGTCAAACAAGACCTTGATGGCATTGTTTATCAAGAACTTCCCCAGCCGAGCAATGCGGATAATAAAAATACACAGCTTGCGTCTGAATATGGCTATCTTTCTGGAAATGTATTTAGTAGTTCAGGACATTTGCAGATAACCGTTTCACCAAGCCTGGCGACCGTATCGTATGTGCGTGCCTTTCTTCCGCAAAACGTAAAACCAAATCAGCAAAACGGTCAGGTAGATTTCAAATATGAGCTGAAGTAAACCTCCGCAGCAATTCAGCGTTATTTAGGATGAATTTTACATCGCCTTTCTTCCTATATGAGTCATTATCTTGATATAATAGAAATGCATCATTTGGAATAATGGGATTGTTTGTATTCTTCGGATAAATATGCCGGATCATTCTTCGTTCTATGCTGTATTATTGTTCTTCTCCGGTTGCGTCGGAGCGGTGGCGTTCGCTTTCACGTGGAAACAACGCAAAGCGCCGGGCGGGATGCCATTACTGTTCATCCTTACTGCGATCATCGTGTGGACGTGGACATACGCGCTTCACTGGTTGTTTCCGGACAAACCAGCTCATTTCTTTTGGCTGGATGTTACCTATATCGGCGCAGTGATGTTTCCGGTGAGCATATTCGTTTTTGCCGCCCAGGTTTCTGGGCGGAAGAGATGGATATCCAAGCCCTTCTTATCCTTTCTAGTAATTGAACCTATTCTAACCCTCATAGTGATGTGGAGCGACTCTTTACATCATTTATTTTATGGTGGTTTTCGCGCAGCCGCTGAGAGTAAGATTTTTAGCGGCGGACCCTGGTTCTGGATCAATGTCCTTTTCTCCTATACCTTTATTTTGATCTCGTTCATCTGGCTAATTCTTTTCTCTGTCCGCAGCCGCGGCAGTCTTTACCGCAAACAAAACGCTGCCATCTTAATTGGGATCGCAATTCCAGTTCTTTTTAATGTGATTAATATATTTGGCGTCAATCTATTGCCTGACCTGGACTTGACGCCCGTTCTTTTTATGTTCACTGGTTTGTTCTTTACGATCAGCCTTGTAACCTTCAGGATTCTGGATATTAAACCGGTGGCGCTTGATGTATTGATTGATCAAATGCAGGACGGTATGATCGTCCTGGATCATAAAAACCGCATTGTTGAAGCCAACCGGGCTGCTGCTCAATTATTGGGGATGCGAAGATCTGCCTTAATCGGAAGAGATTTCAAGGATAACACGCCGCTGTTTTCAGGACTTGTGGCACAAATCGCAGCTCCCCAATCCATTACAAGACAAATTACTTTAAACAATCCTCAAAACCAAGTACTGGATGTTCAGGTTACACCGCTGCGCTCAACAAATGAGGCTGAGGCAGGCTGTCTGATCACCTGGAGAGATGTTACCGCTTTAAAAAATGTGGAAGAATCCTTGAGAAAAGCCAATGATGTCTTATCCGGGCAGCTCAAACAGATTGAGGAATTACGGGAATCCCTGGAGGAGCAGGTGAACCGGGATCCGCTGACAGGGCTGTTTAACCGCCGCTTTCTTAAAAACGCCTTGACCAAGGATTTTGCAAGAGCGGAACGTTCCAAGACACAACTCTATTTTCTGCTGATCGATTTAGACCACTTTAAACAGATCAATGACCAGTATGGGCATGATGTTGGGGACATGATGTTAATCCAAGTATCCAGAAAGATTGAGGCATTTATCCGCGAAGGAGATTGGATTGTCCGCTATGGAGGGGATGAATTTCTGGCGGTTATGATGGACATGCATCACAATGTTGTGATGGAAAGAACCGAACACCTACGTAAAGAAATTGAGAACATCTCATTGGATGTCAAGCATGAACGTTTATCCATCACGGTCTCGATTGGTGTCGCCGGTTTTCCCGAGCATGGACGGGAATACACCGAAATTTTCCGGGCGGCAGACCAGGCATTGTACCAGGCGAAAGCCGCCGGACGTAATCGTGTGGTTTGCGCCCCTTCCGCATAAAATTTTCTAAATCACCCACCCGCTCATATTTGCGATCACCCCAGACACCCAAACCGGAATCATACTGCGCAAACCGGCGAGGAAAAAGGCGATAGTAAAAGGCATTTTGTTTCAAAACCTAATACCCAAAGCCAAGGTAGATAATTTGCTTCCTCCTGGATGAAGTAAAGAATGAATGAAACGATGACCTGTATTACGATTTGGGTATGATTTTCTAAAGTGGCAGAAATACGGTCCATTTACAATAAACAAAATAGGTTTCTTCGTCACCTTTTGGAAAAATGCCGCTTGCAACGGTCGCACGCAGTAGTAATGTATCAGAGTACAGCGGCAACTTACTGAAATCTAACAAACATGCAAACAGACCATTTTTTATTACGGCTCATCTTTCTTGATTTCTTTAATGATCTCGCTGGTTAGATCTTCCGTGAGTGTCGTCTTCGCTGTTGAAAGTAACCAAAACTCAATTTGCCTTTGCGGATCAAGGTAATAAACCGTTTTTGTCGCATCCTCTACTTCAACGATTCCATGATAGGCTCGAATTGTCTGTTTGTCACCGAAGAGTGCTGTAGTTGTCTGAATAATGAATCCGCGATAACCAAGATTTTCAGGTCGTTGTCTTTTTATCTCGGTAGCATTCAATTTTGATATCATACTTTTCAGATTTGAACCCTCCATAAGGGTGAGTGTCCAGGTTGGATTTGGAACGCCTGAGAAGATATCTAACTCCACCTTATCTTTTTCTATAAGAAGCCACAATACACCCGCCCCAACTATAAGACAAGCCAGTAAAATAATTCCTATTCCTATCTGTTTTTTCATAGTAAGTAACATTCCAATTCAAAAAGTACGAGGTTTTATGGTGCCCGTACGACCAGATTCTTGAAGCGAATATCGATGCCCCCCTTGGCGCTCTCTCCGGTAGATGCCAACATAGCAATATCACCGCTACTAAATTCATTATCGACCGCTTCCAGGACTTTCCGTCCATTCAAAAACATCGTTAGAGTATGTCCAGCGCAGGTTGCGCTCAGCTTATTAAAAGCACTTCCTGATTGAAGAACAGAAGCTTCTCCTTCTGCCAGGACTATATATTCTTCATCATCATCGTCTGTTTCACCATAATAATATTTGCATATTCCATAATAACCTTCACCGGTTATCCAAAAAGAATAGCCTCCATCATCACCCACGCGGCAGGTGACACCATATTCAGTGTCTTTCGGTCCTTTGATGCGGGCTACTTCCACATCCACGGTAAAATCATCAAAATCGTCATCAATGTAAGCTTCCCATGCCGAGTCATCTTCGGATAAGGATATCCG
>JBAXBF010000138.1:0-7918 GCA_037142095.1 Chloroflexota bacterium | reverse complement strand
TCTGAAGACTTTGCTAACGCTTAAATTCGAAATTATTTAGTGAAACTAGTATATCGAATATGAAGGCGTATAGGTCGATCCACCGTTGTAGTAGTTGTTCAGATAAGTATCTGGGTTCCCTGTAGCAGTTTCTCCTGTGTAGGGATTTGTATTGCCTGGAAAGCTGTAATTATTGAAGGGATTACCGTCAGGATTTGAACGCATATAAGGCTGTACGTATGTACCGTTACTACGGAAATAGCCTTTCACAGATACGGCGGCTTCCGCCTTTTCGATGCCTACGGCCAACGAACTGGTACCGAAAACATGACCACCTAGAGCAAGTCCTAGGAGAAGTAAACAGCCCGCAATCATTTTCTTCATACACGTTAAGGTACTCCTCTTTCTGAAGCCCTGTAAAGCGTTCCACGCATTAATGGAACGCCCCCCCTCGAAAAGGGAATTGCAGTCACACTAATGTGCGGTATTATTGTTGTATGAAGCGAGGAACAATTCTTTGCCTGTCCCTAGTTCTATTGTTAATGGGCTGTACAAGGCAGGGAACGGTACAGACATCTAACTGTGATACCCAAGTAACACTCGAATATGATTCATTTTCTCGTTATTGGCATGAGCTTTTCCATACATTTACATGTTCTGGATTCAGCGAATGCTGTTATTTGAATCACTCATGGATTTATGGAACTTGTCTGGAATCAATTTGCTACTATCAGCCTGAGAATCCGAAAGAGAGAACTGGGCCTTGGGAAGTGATCGGAGGTGGCGCCTTTATTATCCTCATCATCGTGGGAATAGTGGGTGCTAAAGCTGAGAGAAAAAAGAAGAATCTCAATTCAGTTCCCTAACTGTTCTAATCTCATCTAGTAACGCACTAAGCCTCCTGTGAGGCTTGTTGTAGAGCCATATCCTGCTTCTGGTCCCGTTCCTGAGCTACCCGTGCCAGCTGACTTTATTCGTGGGGCAAGGTACACTGCGAATGATGTTAAAAGTGCAATCGAACAATCAGGCGAAGTCAGATCAAATAGCAAAGCGAATGCTGGACACTTTGAACAGACACACGTTACGGATACCGGACTCGGTTATTCCGAGAGTGTCTCGGTACAAGCCGATGCCGCTCGATCCAATAAAAGAGAATAAGGCAAACTAGTGAGATATGGTGAGTAATGATGTTGGGTGTTGTTTGAGGAAGCTGAATATGCTGGTTAGCTCTGAAAACAACCAGAGTTGGAGCCAATCACGTAGAAAGTGCCCATGGAATGCGAATATTCCTTATCGCCCTGTAGATATTCGGCAGTTCAGTAAATAGCCATACTGCACCACCATTCGACTCGCAATCCGCTACGCGAATTTCTCGCTCATGGTAAACCAGTGAGCGTTCCATTTTGGATCTCTAGGAAAAGTTCAGATACGCGTTATTTAAAAAATAGTGTTTTGGAAGATAAAATGAGAACGACATAATTGGCAATATTGTGACCAGTGCAGTTCTTTAAAAGTGTCTTCAATGATCAATCTGTCATGCATAATAGCGGAAAGAACGAATTTCAAACTGTCGACGATTTTCAGATCCAGGCAAATCTGGCACAAAAGCTGTTTTTCTGGTACAATTATGAGATTTACTCAACACAAATGGACGATTTCGCTTTTCAGAAGTCACTGGCCAATCTGCCGAAGGAACGCCGTGCAGAGATATGGAGCCATGCCATGAGCATGACCGAGGATAAGCGTGAGCAGTTTCTCGCCGAGTTGACGCATATTGGCGGACAGGACGGGGAGAATATGGCAAGCGAAGGCGAGGCACTGAGCCGTATGGAGGAGCTGATCGTGGAGGCGGAACATACCGTGGGCAACGAGGAACACCTCAATCGGAGCGCATCAGAGGCGCAGGAACAGGATGAGCAGTTGGGTGACATTACATCACGTCTCGATGATGCTTAACGCATTCACCATCAAAGGCGTTGCTTCCGAGCATCGTTTACTCTTCCGCAGAGGCGTGGTAAATGCTTGCCCACCGGGTCCCGAAGGCAATCAAGAACTCATGGGTCCGTCCCTCAGCAGAGAAGTGTTTGAGAGGAAAAGAACCGAGCTTGAAACCCGAAAGAACAACGTTATCAAGCGTATTGAGCAAATCCAGCAGCATTCCGGCAAAAAGCAGGAATGGGAAGCCTACAAGCAGCGATTCGTCAAAGATTATGAATACTGGAATACCAATTACGAAAGAATAGCCTCAGGACATCGTCAGGCCTTTCAGCGGAATCTTGATGAGGTATTAGGACGCTATGAGTATCAGGTAGCGGGTAGCGTGAACGAGAAGGCAGACTTATTGCAACCGAAGAGTGTCCAGATATTTCAGCAGCCGTATCAGGATATTCGTCGTCAAAGCAGTCAAAGTAGTTCCTCAGATGCCCAAACGCAACAGGAGCAGATTGCTGATCAAGGAAGAATGGAATCGGCCAAAAGGCATGCTCGTAATCAGTGGGTTATTCTTCCAGAAACCATCGGTAAAAAGGGGTGGCAGTATCGGTACGACAGTAGCTCGGATACGCTCTACGCTCGTAGCTACATTTTCGATCAACGAGGAGAGCGCTGGGTGCATTACAGCAGATACGATTCTGCCAATCAGAAGTGGATGGGGATGCAGAACAGTCCTGCGTTCGAGAGTGCCGCAAATACAGCGGTGGAAGGCCCTCAGAAGTTAGAGCCGCCCTACTCCGCAATTCCTCTGCCTCATCAAAACAGATCACCATCCATACCCAGAGTATCTCCAACTCAGAACCAACCAAATCGCTCTACACAGCAGGGTGTCAATAATTCTACAGATGCGCTGAAGCAACAAGAGCAGAACGCAGATCATCAAAAAATGGAATCGGCCAAAAGGCATGCTCGCAATCAATGGGTGATTCTTCCCGAAGGCATTGGTAAGAAGGGATGGCAGTATCGGTACGACAGTAGCTCGGATACGCTCTACGCTCGCACATTTGCCTCCGATCAGCGTGGAGGTCTCGGCGAGTGGATCAACAAGTTCGATAACGCGAGCAACACATGGATATCCATCCATACCCGTCCTGTATTCGATGACACGCCGATTCCCGCGCAGGGGGCTCCGAAGCAGCCGACGGTGCGTAAAGCCATTCCCGATGTTCCGGCGCGTCCTACGCCCAGCCCGGACGTTGTACTGCCTACACCCAGGGGTCCCTCGCCTCAGCCCCAGCCGGATATTCAGCGTCCATCGGTTCCAAAGAAACCGGTGCTTTCTCAGCCGAGAGTTACGCCGAAACCCATACCAAAAATCACCCCCACAACTAACCCGATTCAGCGGACACCGGAACCACCAAAGCTAGTAGTGACGAAAACACCGGCTCAACCCAAGGCCATTCCCAAAGTTACTCCTACGCCCAAATCCCCGACGCGCCAGATCACGCCCGATCCGCAACAACCTGCGCCAGAAAAGAGTGAACTAGCCCGTCAGGAATTCCGCAAGAAGGCAGAGCATCTGAAACAACTGACACAGGATTATTGGAGTCCCAGCGTTCATTCCACTCCTCTTGCGGTTGATCTCGAAAAAGAACACCTCGAAAAATTCACATCGGTGTTTGGCGATAGTGATCCGGCATACTCGAAGGAGACACAAGCTCGATTGCAGTATCTTCGAGAGTTCAAGAAGCAATGGTACAACGCATTGGCACAGCATGATCGAATGCGTGAAAAGCTCCCGAAGATCGTGGAGGGGAAATCGTTCGGAGGAGTAAGAGTCAAAGTGGAAGATGAACGAGGACATCCCTGCATAGTCCTCAGAGGACCGTCACGCCCGAACGCCAGTCTTGGAGAGAAATACTCCTCGATGCGTCTCGATTTTCTTCTCAGCGAGAAGGTCGAAACGATAACTGACGAGGAGTACGAAAAGCGCATTCTCGGGAAGATCAGAGATTCGTGTTGGGGTGCCATCACGAAGAGTGTTGATGAGAAATTCAGATACTTCTTTGCAAGTGGATACGATTTCGTATCTGAGATTGGAGACAAGAGCATTGTCATCAAGACCAAGGAGGGTGGCAGAACTGTGTATACAGCAACCGTCGCCGTAGACGGGACTCTTCCTGATGTCTCGAATATCCAAGAAGAAGTGGCGGAAAAGGTCATACTTTTACGACACGAAGAACTCGCAAAGTACATGCCAAATAAAGTCAGTGGATTGACCGTTCATTGGGACGGAAAGGAGACCGTCACATTCCGCAAAAAATGGGATGACGGTCGTGAAGGTCCGGTTGGACAGCCCGTCTTGCTTTCCAATCCCATGTGTCGTCCTACCGATGTCGTGAAACGGCTTGAAAAGACGGTACAATCAATGCCACCGAGCATGTTTGACTCGGCGCATTACACCCTCTGGAATGACGAACCGAAGACCGTAGCGGCTCATACTCGCTATGGTATTGGTTGGAAATATACCAGGAAGGGGATCCAATTCACCCGCGATACATCGCAAGACCGGCAGGGATACGTTCGTCCTTCTGATCCCGAGCCATTCCTTAGTATCAAGGCGGATGACTACGCGGCACTGGATAGGCTTATCGCGCAGCATGAGAAGGCCATCGGAGACACCATTGTCCGCTGGAAGGAAGAGGCTGCGCGTCACGATTTGCGGTGTGTACTTGCGCACGAAGCGGAGGTGAAAGATGGATACGGTGCGAAAGCCGTATTTATCAATAAGTATGGTTTTCCTGTTGTGACGTGTGCCGTTGATATCACGAAGAGTGCTGAGGAGAACAACAAAGCGGTACTGAAAAGCATCAAAGATTATCTCGATTTGGAAACTGAGGCGTTGCGATCTCTGACGGCTTTGCGACCATCGGCAAACGAGAAGGTTGAGCAATACATGCTCAGATTCCTCCCAGTCTATGCGCGATATTACAAAGCGGCGGTAAAGACGATTGATAAAGGGAACCCATATGCAGAGGCAACGAAAGATAGTCCGCCAGCTCCATACGAATTCGCAGAATTGCCAGACATCGTGAGAAGCTGGAAGTGGAACGGAGTCCGGGGGAGCATTGAGAAAAGTGACCTTCCATCAGAAGTGAAACATGCGTTTTTGCAGCTGTATCGTGTCGGAGATCCGTTGTATGACCCGTTCAGAAAAGAGGTCGAAGTCTTCTTGGCAGAAAGCAATGAGCAATATCGAGGACGAGAAGTTGTTGCGGGGGAGCATTTTGCATTGGCTCTGCCGAAGCCATATTTGAAAGAAGGTGACATCATCCGCCTAGAGCTCAATGGGAAGGCATTTGAACTTCCGATGATAAAAAAGCAGACTATGAATGCTGATTACATTGATTGTGACAACACACCCTTGGAGAAAGCCGGATTCAAAGACATTGTTTCTGTTCAGGCCGCCATAGTTTCTTTTGGGGGTGACAGTGACAGAATCTTTGTTACATCCGAACGCCCCATGCGGATTGCGGTTGAGGTGCATCGGTCTGTGAAAGAGTTCACGTGCGAAATACCGAAGACTATTGATGAGTATTTCCTGCGAAAGCAGTCTGATGGTTCTGTGCGTGTTTTGGATAAAGAACAGAATTTCGTTGCCGTTATTACAGATATCGAAAAAAGCGACATGCAGATTTGGCTGCCAGAAGCAGTGAACGATGAGGCGCACGGCAAAGTCACAAAGATCAATAAATTCTCGCAACTGCAATACCTTATGTATGGATTGAGGGACGCGAAAGAAAGAGTTGCTAAGGTGCGAGTTCTTGAACAGAAACAGCAACGTTGGTTATCGGAACTTGAGATGATTTCAACTCTCTCTTTACGGTATTTGGTTAGAAGTAAACATTCAGGATCAGATGTAATTCCCGGAAAGAATTTCACGCTGGAAAAGAAACAAGGTGCCGAACCTTCTTGGTTTATCAAAGAGGGAAATATGGTCATGGGACAAGCGCAGCTCTGTCTGAATTACAATAAAGATGGTTATGAAATTGAGCTACAGGATACATCGGGCAAGAAATTGGAGATCTACACGAATGTTGATAGATTCCGAAACGATGCGGCGCGGGAAACGCTCATGGCATACAACAGCAAGGTGCCTATTGAGATGAGAGAGGGGAAGCGCTTCGGCATGGAGGTTGGTCATAGGATTATCGTTCACAAAGGGATCGAATTAGAGATAAGCGGCGATGGGCGTCTCGGATTTAAATTTGATATGGATTTGTATGAAGGTATTCCGATAATAGGCGGCGCGGCCAAGACCAACGGCGTTTCCATTGAGACAACGCCCGATCAAGGGATGATGCAGGGTAATGTCTTCACCTTTTTCAAAGATGGAAAGGTTGTCGCAGAAGTTGCCAAATCCATTGTTGGCAATGTCGTCCGCTTTGACGTAAAGAAGGATGGGAAGCCCTACTCGGTGTTACAACTGCCACCGAAGACGAAATAAGCGGGTCCAGCTCAACTCTTTCGCATATACATGAGATTGCACTGTTTGATCCGAGAATAACAGCAGGTGACGGATCTCGATGGGCGCTGGTTCCAGCTCCCGGATTTTCTGCATCCAATCCGTTCGAATGTGCTGCAGGATTGGGAGACATCATCGTGAAGCTGCCCACGGAATTCTCACATCTCTGATCGACCCGTAGATATTCGGCAGTTCAGTAAACAGCCATACTGCACCACCACACTTCGCTCCTTGCGGGGAGCTTCGCGTGGCGAGCCAGCCATGATTATGAATGAACATAGTTTTGCCCTGAGCCGAAGTGTGCTTCGCGTAGCCGCAGCCAAAGTGAGGCGGTTCCCGCATCCAGTAACGCGACCATTACGTATAGCAACTGCGTCGCACGTGGCACAGCCAATGAAATCGAAAATGGAATATTTCAGAAACGAGTCGGAAATCTATCTCCTTCATCCAAATTCCACATTAGCATCCTGATCATGCTACAGTGCAATGCCTCAATAGCGTGCGCAGCAACGTGACTGACCAACTCAATCTCCCTACCGGCAATTCTACTGCACAACTGATTTCGAAAGATATCTTGCCGCTCTCCGCTTCGGAATACTCAATTCATCAAACACACCCCACACCACTTTATAACATTCTCCTCGCAGCTTTGGTGATGACTGCGATCCAGATTGCACTATTTTTACTCTATACATGGAATGGAAGTCTCACTCAGACATATCTCGATATCTGCCGCTTTGATTGTCACTGGTATGCGAACATTGCTTTGAGGGGATATCACAATATTTCTCCCATTCCCACTGCACCCGATCTTTGGCAAACGAATGTCGCGTTCTTCCCCGGATTACCATTACTTGGTCGTCTTGTTATGTTATTGACACATACAGATGCTCAAACTGCCATTGTGATCGCCTCTCAGTGTGCCACATTTGTTTTTTGGGTATATTTTCTTGTGCTTCTCTGGACATGGTGTCCTACGTCCATTATCCGTATCGCCGCATGTATCGGGGTGATCGTGCATCCGATCAGCTTCATGATGATGCAGGGCTACAGCGAATCCCTATTTATGGCCTCGTTACTGGGGTATATGTACTGGTCAAATAGAGCTATGCGATCGGGTTCTCCTGGACAGTGGGCGCTGGCCGCTGTGCATGGCATTATCATGACTTTAACGCGGATCCTCGGGGTTTCAGTGATTCTCTATCCAATGTTTCTCATCATCTTTCTGGCTCTTCAGGAAAATTACTGGAAACGATTTTTCCAAAAATTCTGTTCTGCTGTCGCTTTATCGATTGCTGCACTCTGCGGAGCTTTGGCATTCTTTCTGTACTGTTTTGTGGCATTTGGAGAATGGAATCTTTACATGCAAGTGCAATCGGCAAGCTGGGGCAACAAGATTGATTATCTAAATATCTTTCGTCTGACTTCATATACTAGTTTCACTAAATAATTTCGAATTTAAGCGTTAGCAAAGTCTTCAGA
>JBAXBF010000137.1:0-8023 GCA_037142095.1 Chloroflexota bacterium | reverse complement strand
AAGGAGTCACCTATGACAACACTTACCCCGCGCGAACGGGTGTGGCAGAGCATCCGCCACCAACAAACGGACATCGTCCCATACCATATCATCTGCACAATCCCAGCCGTGGAAAAACTGGTTGCCTATTATGGCTCCAACGACCTGGATACGATCCTCAACAACCACATCGTCAAATACCGCCTGCGCTTGTCAGATGTGGAGATCACCCCTGGCCGCTGGCGGGATGGCTTTGACCTGATCTGGAATCGCAGTATCGACCGCGATATCGGCGTCGTCGAAAATTACCCCCTCAAAGAGCGTTCTCTCAAAGATGCTCATTTCCCTGACCCGCTCGATCCGCACATCTATCAGGGCTTACAAAAATTCATTGACGCCAACCCGACCCGCTTCCGCATGGCGAGCGTTGGCTTCGCCCTCTTTGAGCGCGCCTGGAGCCTGCGTACCATGGAAGAACTCCTGGTGGATATGATCGAAGCGCCTGATTTCGTGAACGAATTATTCGACGCGATCACAGAGTATGATCTGGCAATGGTCAATGAAGCCGTCAAATATGACATTGACGCCATCCTGTTCGGCGACGACTGGGGACAGCAGACCGGCTTGATCTTCGGAGCGCGCCTCTGGCGAAAGTTCATCAAGCCGCGCATCGCCCGGCTTTACAGCGCAGTCAAGCAGTCGGGAAAAGCAGTGTTCATCCACACCTGCGGCAAGGTTCAGGAACTTTTCCCCGAGTTGATCGATCTGGGACTGGACGTTTTCAACCCCTTCCAGCCTGAAGTAATGGATGTCTATGAGATGAAACGCCTGTATGGCAAGTCCTTATCGTTTTACGGCGGTGTCAGCATTCAACAGACCCTGCCATTCGGCACACCGCAGCAGGTGCGCGATGAGGTTCGCCGTCTTATGGATGAAATCGGCAAGGACGGCGGTTACATCTGCGCCCCATCGCATGCCATGCCGGACGACATCCCGCTTGAAAACATGCTGGCATTTATCGAGACGGTGCAAAGCCAGTAACTTTCAGGTGTTTTTGGCGAGCAATCCCTGTTCCAACGCCTGGTGCAGCGAACGGGTTTCGATAATCTTAATCTCATTCGGCAAGACTTCGCCGCGCCGCAGTTGGTGCGGGATGATGGCTGTTTTGAAACCCAGACTCGCGGCTTCACGCAGCCGCGCCGCAGTTTGCCCAACGGAGCGCAGTTCGCCAGAAAGACCGATCTCGCCGATGAAGACCGTGTCTGCCCGCAGCGGAAGGTCACGCACGGACGAGACAATTGCGGAAGCCATTGCCAGGTCTGCCGCCGGTTCGTCTATGGTCATCCCTCCCACCACATTGACAAACAAATCCTGGTCACCCAGGCGCAGACCGGCGCGGCGGGTGAGCACTGCCGTAACCAGCAGCAAGCGGTTGAAATCCATCCCGTTGGCGGTGCGGCGTGGATTACCGAAAGATGTGGGACTCGCCAGCCCTTGAATTTCCACCAGCAGCGGGCGCGTGCCTTCCATTGTTACCGCAATGGCAGATCCGGGCGTATTCACCATGCGCTCCGCCAGGAAAGCCTCCGATGGGTTACTCACCTCCACCATACCGCGCTCCTGCATCTCAAACACCCCCACCTCCGAAGTCGCCCCAAAGCGGTTCTTCACACAGCGCAGCAAGCGGTAAGACTGAAAACGGTCACCTTCCAAATACAGGACGGTGTCCACAATGTGCTCCAGCACTTTAGGTCCGGCGATGGCGCCTTCCTTGGTTACATGTCCGATAATGAATACTGCAATACCGGTGGACTTCGCCAGTTCGCGCAGCCGCGAGGCACTCTCCCGCACTTGCGTCACCGATCCCGCCATCGAACTGGCATTCGGCATATATACGGTCTGGATCGAATCGACGATCAAAAGGCACGGCTTCACCTTCTCCACATGCTGGAAGATGATATCCATGTTCGTTTCGGTCACCAGCAGCAGGTCATCCAATGTTTCGGATGAACGATCTTTCTGTTCACGCAGCAGACGGGTAGCTCGCATTTTGATCTGGCGTTCCGACTCTTCTCCGGAAACATACAAAACCGTACCCTGGCGTGCCATCTCCATCGCCATCTGTAAGGTCAGGGTTGATTTACCGATACCCGGGTCACCGCCCACCAAAACGACCGAACCAGGCACGACTCCACCGCCTAGCACCCGTGCAAACTCGGCGATGGGCAGGTTCATGCGCTCCTCGGCGTCGCCGCTGATTTCACGTAAGCGGCGCGGGGTCGATGTCAAACCCAAACCGCGCGGCAGTTTCCCGCCTCCATTGGCAGATGGTTCCGGGGCAACGACCTCTTCTTCCATGCTGTTCCAGGCGCCGCATTTCGGACAGCGCCCCATTTGGGCGGCAAAGGCTTTACCGCACTCTTTGCATACGTAACGTACATACGATTTAGACATGCTCAATCCTTCTTGTAAATAGCGATATTTTCATTGAGGACTGCTGTACCATATTGGCAGTGCACCCAAAAATAAATCAACACCACCCCCAGTGCCATCGCAATCAACCCGACCACCCCGGCTTCTGGTCCGAATGCACCGCCGGTCCAAATTTCTGGTCCCCCCTGGCGGATGGCGATCAAGGAAGACACCGATTCCAACCCGCTGACTGGAAAGCCGTAGACCACACCCTGAAAGAAATTCCAGGTGATGTGCAGCCCGATCGGGATTGCCAGTTCCCCGGTGAGGAGAAAACCAAATCCCAGCAGCAGACCGGCGATCACCAGATTAACCGTGCTGATCAGAGTCGTATTGGGATTTCCCAGATGCATCATCCCAAAAATGATAGATGAAAGAAGATAAGCAATCAGGATCGCTGCCCTAGGGTTAATCGCCGGCAGGTTCAACCCTTCCGCCAGGTTGCGCAGCAGGTAGCCGCGCGAGATCATCTCCTCATTGATACCAACGCAGATGAACATGAATAGCAAGACCAAAATCGCTCCCCAAAACGGCGTGCGGGGAGCTTGCAATCCGCCAGTGATCGTGATCCAGCCAACGCCCAGCTCAGCCAAAAAGATGAACGACATCAACAACACACCAAGTCCAAGCCCGAAGCCAAAGTCCTGCCACCAACGCCTGCTGAAGTGCAGTCCAAAACCTGCCAATGGACGCCGGTCAAGGAACTTCGCTGCGATCCACATCGTGAGGAACACCGTCAGGAAGTTCCCCAGGTTCATGAGCAGAACCAGGATGGGGTCACGCGTGAACTGTGCCATGATCGCCTGCCCATTTAACGGCATATTCATCAAATTCCCTTCACTGAGAACACTCAACGCGAGGATTAATATCACTCCTTCAATCAGACCACTGAACAGGAAAAATAATAGGGTCTGAAGAAGCAACCGCCAGAAGGCGCGCAGGCGGTGTTCATCTTTATTCCAAAATAGGTTAGGCATTGTTTTCTCCAATTTTTTTGATGCTGTTATTTATGCGCCACAACCATAATTTCATATTCGTCCAGACTGATCGTTTTGCGATTCCAGGCACCCGCCGTACCACCCCACACCTGGTCGATAACAAAACCAGCGCGCAGCATTACGCCTACGAACTCAGACGGCGTGTACACCCGCTCAATGACCGAAATCATCTGCTTGCCGGAGGGTGTGTCCACTTCCTCATCGGAATGTTGGGTGGAGGTAACCAGATCAAATTCTCCGCTTGAAACTTGCTCATCATTGTATGAGCGAATCAAACGGCAGGCATTCAGGGCATTGACGATGAATTTTCCACCCGGTTTAAGTGCCTCGCGCACTTTTTTGAGCACCTGTTCGTCGCGCGTGTACGGGTCATCGCCCGACCCCAGCAAACACAAAGCCCCTTCGCACAGGCAGATCGCTGCGTCGTAGGTTTTCTGGGGAACAAAGTCCATGATACTGGCATGCACAAATTCGATCGTTACCCCGGCTTTCTCAGCCCCCTTGCGTGCCTCTGCCAGCATCGCGGCAGAAATATCCACCCCGCTGATCTCATATCCCAACTTCGCCAATCCGACCGAATGCCGCCCCGTCCCGCAGCCCACTTCCAGGATCGTACTGCCCTTTGAAAGGCCAAGCTCTTCCTGTAAAAAGAGGATCTCGTTGGCGGTGTTCTTTGTGAAAACCTCTTCCATGTACTTGTGTGCGTAACCATCAAAGAAAGTCTGCCATTCGTTTGATTTGTCCATTTTCTCTTAATAATCTCCTTGAGGTTTTGATCCAATATCAAATAGATTAGCCATACGCTAATATGATCTCGTCTTGCTTAAAATTATTGGTGTATATCGTCCAGCTTAAGGAAACAGTCTCTTAAGCAAGTATAACATAATGTTTGGTATAATAAAAAGGCTCGAGGAAATATTTTTGCTCATAATATCAGCCCGTTACTACGATATAATCCATGGATTCAATAATTACCAGGCTGAGGTTTATATCTTGCCAAAAGGCTAAAATCATAGGTTGGAGGATTCAAGATGGATTCACAAACGGTTACCACATATTTCGCCTCACCTGAACGGGCATCCCAGGAGTCCCTTCAAGAACAACAGCACCTGATCTCACAACAGGAACTTGTAAAAAAGTTCCTCAATTCCGTGCCAGACATCATTGCTGTCTTGAATGAGAACCGGCAAATTGTATATGCCAACCAGGCTTTAACAACGATGCTGGGTTTAAACGATACAACCGAAGTCTGCGGGTTACGCGTAGGAGAAGCAGTCGACTGCATTCACGCCTTCGAGTTAGAAGGCGGCTGCGGAACAACGGAATTTTGCCGCGTGTGCGGAGCCATGCGCGCCATTCTTGCCGGACAAAAGGGGCAATCAGATGTTCAAGAGTGCCGTATCCAACGCAGGGACGGCAGCGCGCTGGACTTGCGCGTTTGGGCGAGTCCGCTCACGCTCGAAAATGAAAACCTCACAATTTTATCCATGGTAGATATCAGCTACGAGAAACGCCGGCATGCCCTGGAACGAATTTTCTTCCACGATGTGTTGAACACAGCCGCCGCCCTGCGTGGGCTTAGCGAATTAATGAAAGACACCAGTTTAGAAGAAATGGAAGGGGCTCTCGTAACAATCACAAATCTTTCCGATCAATTAATCGATGAAATCAGAGCACAGCGGGAATTGGTGGCAGCCGAAAACCATGAACTCATTCCTCACCCAATGAAAGTAAACTCATTGGATCTTTGCTTGCGCACGATAAAATTTTACCGCAATCATTCTTATGCCGCGGGACGCATCATCCAGATTGATCCGGATACTGCCAACATTGATTTTAATAGCGACCGTATCTTGTTGAACCGGGTACTTGGGAACTTAATCAAAAACGCGCTCGAAGCCTCAATCCCCAATCAAATCATCCATTTTGGATGCAAATCGGAGAATGGACGACTCATTTTTTGGGTACAAAACTCCTCTTATATGCCCCGCGAAGTGCAATTGCAGATATTCCAGCGCTCCTTCTCTACCAAAGGCAGCGGGCGCGGGTTGGGCACTTACAGCATCAAACTGCTTACCGAGCATTACCTCAAAGGAGAGGTATCTTTTACCAGCTCAGAGGAGAACGGTACGACCTTTTATGTTTCTTATCCATTAGATCTAACAAAATTAACGGAGAGTTATGACTGACCTGTATTATTATGTCCTGAGTGTGATCATCCTCGGTGCCGGTGGTGGTGGTTTATATTGGTATCTACGC
Organism: Chloroflexota bacterium; assembly: GCA_037142095.1. Lineage (GTDB taxonomy): Bacteria > Chloroflexota > Anaerolineae > Anaerolineales > DRKV01 > JBAXBF01. Next base: position 2,315 of record JBAXBF010000137.1, on the reverse strand, counting down.
ACCTTGCACGCCAAACGTCCGATTACCAAAACTGGAAAAGTCTTTAATACCCTGCCATCCGAAGATATTTCCCCACCGCTTGCTGCCCGCATGGTACGCGCCGATAAAGCCAACGGCTGGCAATTGGTGATGGCAATGTTAATGGATCTGGCGCGCCGTTCCGTCCTGCGCTTTGAGGAACGCCGCCAGCGCGCCCTGATTGGTATGACAACGGAATATTACGTCATACGCCAGACAAAGCTGGTCGAGCTTACAGAACTGGAGCAAACCATGCTGCACATGACCTTTGGCTATGGGGAAGACGGTATGGATGAGATCGCCTCTCTCTCCAAAATGGAAAATCGCTTCCGCAAGAAATCGAACAAATTCCTGCTTGTCATCGACGAAGATTTACGCCAGCGCGGTTTGATGCAAGCCGAGCGCATCCGCATCCGCCAGCGTATGGTCTATGCTGGTTACGTCCTCGTGATAGGTTCCTTTCTGTTTTCCTTCATGCCATCAGCCATTGCCTCATCCGGTGCCTTCTTTATATTCACCACCAGCCTGTTCATCCTCGGGGCAGCCATCATGCTCTCCAGCCGTTACATACCGGTCCTCACTGAGCAAGGCGAGCAGGAGGCAGTGCATTGGCAAGGATTCATGGCGTACATCAAGGACGTAGCGGAGGGAAAACAAACTCCTGTGGAATCAGACCGCTTGACCTTTGAACATTACATCTCCTATGCCATCGCGTTTGATATCGGTGCCCAATGGATTAATTTCTTTTCTGAAAAAAGCAAGATTCCCATGCCAGATTGGTTCCCTCCTATGACCGAAAGTGGCGGGACCTGGTTTTCTTCGGTTACATCCTCTTTCGGTGGCAAACGGCGATCAAACGATCGCCAAAATGACGAGTAATTGAAAAAGGAAAGTTTGATTGATCTGACAACGATGCTTTATTTCGTTCGGAAATGAAAATATGTACAATCCAGTCCTGATCGCGGGAATCATCAGTTGGTTTTTAGCGCAATTCCTAAAAATGCCGATCGAATATCGGCGTTCACACCGTTGGGATTGGTCTCTACTAATGCGTGCCGGTGGTATGCCGTCATCGCATTCAGCATTGGTCAGCAGCATTACCTACGGTGTCGGGCTTTCGATGGGCTTGGATAGTCCTGTCTTTGCTCTGGCAGCCGCAGTAGCAGCCGTCGTTATCTATGACGCCACCGGTATCCGCCGCCAGGCAGGCAAACACGCGGCGGTCATTAATGCTATCATCGCCGACCTGGCAGCCGGACATCCCCTCAAAGAAGAGCAATTGCGTGAAGTGTTGGGACACACTCCCCTGCAGGCATTGGTGGGAACCCTGATGGGATTCTTGGTCGCTCAAATCGTGTGGTGGATTCTACCATGATATACCAAGGGTGCTTGAAACACCCGTTTCTAATAGCCGAGAAGTACTGCAAGAAAGATTCCAGTCTTGCAGTGTTTAATGCTATAATTTAATTGACGGAGAACGCTATGACTTTCGATCCAACACAATTCAGCAATATCATCCTCGGGGCGGGGATTTGGAGCGCGGCTTTTCTGATCGTCTTCTGGCTTAGCTTGGTTGTCTGGGTCTGGCGTGATGTCCGTTCCCGCACAGGCAACTTCCTGGCACGATTTCTTTCTGTATTGCTGGGTTTGTTTTTCTTCCTGCCCGGGGTCGTAATCTACTTGTTTTTACGTCCCCAACGCACCTTGGAAGATGAATACCAGCAGACCCTGGAAGAAGAGGCTCTGCTCCAATCCGTCGAAGAAGCCCCAGCCTGCCCCGGCTGCAGCAGACGCATTAATGAGGATTGGGTATTATGCCCGTCCTGTCGTACCAAGTTAAAAAAGCGCTGCGAACACTGCCAGAGGCTGATGGATTTACCCTGGAATATCTGCCCTTATTGCGCCACACCGACCACCGCCGCCCGGCAGGATAATCTTGAACTGGAGAGTGATCTCAATTTTGATAAGGCGATTACTGACTTTGAGCTAGACCGCGATCTTTCCTTATCCTCTCCAGATAATATACAACTGGAAGATGAAGAAACGGATTAATCCGATCGATATAGACAAAGGAGGCATCTCATGTACGAACGCAGAAGGATAAAACGTAGACATCTTATCTACTACCTGCAGGTTTTCGATAACGACACGGATACACTCATCGGGCATCTCGTAGATATCACATCCGAAGGGATCATGCTCATCAGTGAAGATCCCATCCCAATGAATAAGACTTATAATCTTAAAATGATGCTGCCTTCTCGTATGGGCGGTAGGGAGAGTTGGATCTTCGAAGC
>JBAXBF010000136.1:0-8179 GCA_037142095.1 Chloroflexota bacterium | reverse complement strand
TGGGGAAGACGTTCCCATTCCCGCAGGATCATTTTCCCCAGACTATTTAATTGCATTTCACCATCATTGATTTCACCAAATACACATTCTCGCCGCCAGGTTACTACGGTAATATAAACCATTCCAGACTGAGAGTAATCGTACTCCGGCAGGCGAATCGAACGGCGGGATCCGGGCGGGGTTTGCGTCATTATTAATCTCTTAAAAAGCTAAGGGCACGATAATTCCGTGCCCTTAGTTCAATTACGCATTTATAATTTGAGGTGCCCCTTCTCCCACCATTTCCGTTACTTCCTCGATGGGAAAGGTCGTCTCGCAGGTAAGGCATTGTGCCTGGCGCTTGTTGGCTGCCACCAGCAGACCACCGCAGGATGGACAGGGTTTCGGCAGAGGCAGCTTCCAGGAGGTGAAGTCACAGTCCGGGTAACGCCCGCAGCCGTAGAAGATGCGCCCCTTGCGCGTCTTGCGCTGCACGATCTCACCGGCGTTGGTCTGACCGCATTTGGGACACGCCACCCCGATCTTCTCCAGCCAGGCTTCGGTATAGCGGCATTCGGGGAAATTGTCACAGGCGATGAATTTTCCGTATCTTCCATAGCGAATAATCAGATCATGCCCACATTCAGGACAGGGACGCCCGACCAACTCCGGTCCGGTCTTAACTTCCGGCATTTCGGCTTCGGCTTGTTTGACCTGCACGATGAAAGGAGTATAGAAGGTGCGGATCACGTCCACCCACTCCCGTTCACCTGAAGCCACCGAGTCCAGGTCGTTCTCCATTTGGGCAGTGAAACCGTAATCGAGCACATCCGGAAAATGATCCAGAAGAAGGTCATTAACGATGGTGCCTGTTTCGGTAGGAATGAAACGCTTGGCTTCCCGGATAATATAACCGCGATTTTGGAGCGTGCTCAGAATAGGGGCGTAAGTGGAGGGTCTGCCAATGCCCTTTTCTTCCAGGATGCGCACCAGGCTAGCATCGGAGTAGCGCGGCGGCGGCTGGGTAAAGTGCTGTTCAGGCAGCAATTTCATAAGCACCTGATTCTGCCCTTCCTCCAGACTGGCAGGAATGGCAATATTGAAGGCGCCTTCGTCCTCGCTGTTTGGTTTACGGTCTTCGTCCACCGTCTCTTCATAAACGACCAGGAAGCCGGGGAAACGCACGCTGGAGCCTGAAGTGCGCAGCAGATAGTTGTGATCCTGGCTTTTACCGGTTACTTCAACCGTCAGGGAATTATAGACCGCCGATTCCATCTGCGAAGCCACAAAACGCTGCCAGATGAGTTCATACAGGCGGTATAGGCTGCGCTCCAGATAAGATTCAACCGACTTGGGGCTGCGCAACACCGAGGTGGGACGCACGGCTTCATGCGCCTCTTGCGCCCGCTGGGTTTTGGTTTTGTAAGTGGGAGGAGTCTCTGGCAGGAATTTATCGCCATACTCTTTCTGGATAAACTCACGCGCCTCTTGCTGAGCAAGGGGCGAAATGTTTACCGAGTCGGTACGCATATAGGTGATAAGACCGGTACTGCCGCCTTCGCCAAGGTCAATGCCTTCGTAGAGCTGCTGGGCGAGCGCCATCGTGCGCTTGGAGGTGTATCCCAGGCGGCGCGAGGCTTCTTGTTGAAGCGTGCTGGTAGTGAAAGGAGCAGCCGGTTTGCGCCGCCGTTCGCCGCGCTTGATCTTGCTGACCGCATAAGCAGCCTTGTCCAAATCGAGCAGAATGGGACGCACGCCTGCTTCTTTATCAAGCAGCGGTTCCTGCTCGTCGACACGTACCAGGTTCGTTTTATAGGTGTCCTTTTTCTTGCCTTCGGGGTGAAACTGGGCTTCGATCGACCAGTATTCTTCGGGAACGAAATCTTCGACTTCACGTTCACGCTCCACCACCAGGCGCAGAGCAACCGACTGCACCCGTCCCGCGGAAAGGCGCGAGCGAACCTTTTGCCAGAGGAGCGGGCTGATGCTGTAACCAACCAGGCGGTCCAGCACACGCCGCGCTTGCTGGGCGTTAATGAGGTCAATGTTCAGCGAACGCGGATGCGAAAAAGCCTCCTCGACGGCTGGTTTGGTGATCTCATGGAACTCGACGCGGTGAGCAATATTGGGGTCAATCTCGGCGGCTTCGAGCAGATGCCAGGCAATGGCTTCCCCTTCGCGGTCAGGGTCGGTCGCCAGGTAAACGTCGGCTGCCGTGCTTGCCAGCTTCTTTAATTCCTTGACCACCGGACGTTTTTCGTTGGGCACGCGGTATTTGGGCAGGAAGTCGTGTTCCACATCCACCGAGAGCTGTGAACGCAGCAGGTCACGCACATGCCCGACCGAAGCCCGCACGGTGTATCCCTGACCAAGATAACGCCCGACAGTGCGCGCCTTTGCCGGTGATTCAACAATCACCAGTTTGCCGGATCGGGGTTTTACGCGGGCTTCTTTCGCTCGCAGGAGGGCTTCTTCCGGCAGACTATCATGGGCTTCACTCTTCCCCATGCGGTATAATTTTATGCCACACACTGGACAGATGCCGCTTGAAGCTGGAACACCTTTCGAGGTATAGATTGGCACCGGATCAACCATATCCCGCTTTTCTTTACATTTGACGCAATACGCTTCCAAAGGAAACCTCCTAAACGAACCTACACGCTTTCCTTGATAATATACTTCATTCCACCAACATGCGCAACCATCCCCTTCAATTCCATCATAATCAAGGTTGCTGAGACCTGATCGACCGGCAGACCAGAACGGGCGCGGATTTCATCGACATGGGCTGGTTCCTGATCGAGCAGCATGAGAATCTGTGCCTCCAGCGGTGTTTCCGGGAGAGCGCAGCGCGCTGCGCGGTATTCCGTTACTTTGCCCAAATCCATGGCCTGCAACAGGTCACGCAAGTCCACCAGAGGCGTGGCACCATCGCTAATCAAGCGGTTCACGCCCCGACTGCTGTGGGAAAAGATGCTGCCCGGAATGGCAAAGACATCGCGCCCCTGTTCAACCCCGAATTTAGCAGTGATTAACGAGCCGCTGGTATCGCCTGCTTCGACCACTACCACCGCCCGCGCCAAGGCGGAGATGATGCGGTTGCGCGGCGGAAAATTATTGGCGTCCGGTTTTGTACCAGGTGGGTAATCGCTGATCAATGCCCCATTCTGCTGGATGCGCTCTGCCAGGGAACGGTGCTCGGGTGGATAGATGTGATCCACCCCACAGCCAAAGACTGCCAGGGTGCGCCCGCCGGATTTAAGGGCACTGTCATGTGCGATGCCGTCCACCCCGCGTGCCATACCGCTGATAAGCGTAATGCCATTCTGCGCCAGGAGGGCTGCCAGTTCTTCCGCCGCCCGGCGACCATACGCACTTACCCGGCGTGTCCCGACCACTGCGACAGAAAAATCATCTTCCGCTAAAAGACTGCCGCGCACATACAAGACTGGCGGTGGTTGGGTAATCTCTTTTAAGCGTTGGGGATAGATCTCATCTTCCCAGGTAATCACCTGGATACCGAAAGCCGTGATGCGCTGCCAGAGGTCTTCCAGATTAAGTCGCCCTCGGACGGTTATCAAGGCTTCGATCAATTTTTCGTTCAATCCGGTACGGCGCAGCGCCGCCGTGTCTGCCCGCCAGGCAGAAGGCGCGTCTCCAAACACGTCCAGAAGCGCCTTGAGGCGCATCGCCCCAATCCCTTTAACGTGGTTGAACCCGATATAACACAGTTTTGATTCGCTCGGCTGCGGTGTTGTCAATGCCGCCCCCGTCACTAATGCAACAGCCCGGGCAGGAGATGCACGCGCATCTCACCGCGTTCCAGGTCAACCTCCAGGACAGTCTCATCCAAAGCGGGTATAAGCACTTCACTGCCGTCTGTACGCTGGACGACATATACATCGTTTGCGCCTGTCCGCAACACATCCGCTACCACCCCCAGTGCATGCAATTCCGGATTTTCTTCATCCGTAATGACGCGCAACCCTATCAGTTGGTGGTGGTAATATTCTCCTTCAGCAAGCAGTGGGCGGTCATCGGCACGTACATACACCCACAGATTGCGCAAGGTCTCGGCTGTCTCACGCTCGGGGTAACCTTCAAAGGTTACCAGCGCTCCGCTCGGCTCCTGGCGGATACGCTGGATGCGCAAGGGAAGATACGTCTCTCCGGCATAAATCTGCACACCGCGCTTTAGCCGTTCTGGAAAATCAGAAAAGATGCGCATGTGCAGTTCACCCTCGACTCCGTGTGCCCTGCCGATCTGCCCAATAGCCAGATAGTCTGGATTCATTCAGGCTCGTCGATATCGAGAGAGACGCGCCTGCCCTGCTGGGTGGCAGCAACATAGAGAAGGATACGCATGGCATTTGCCACACGTCCACTTTTACCAATCACCCGCCCCATATCTTCCTTCGCCACCCGCACCTGGATATGGCTTTCTGCGCCGCGTGAGCTCTGGATAATATTGACCTGCGACGGATCATCCACCAGGGATTTGGTTATAAACTCGATGAGGTCTTTCATATATCGAACCTCTATTCTAAAATAGATTAGTCTTGACGTGTTTTGACGGTAACGTTGCGAGCCTGTTCGGATACTTTGGCTTCTGCAAGGACAGTTTCAAGGGCTTCACCAGACTTCACCCGCCCATAGCGATCTAACAAACCGGCGGTCTTGAAAAGCATGCTGACTGACTCAGTGGGCTGTGCACCGTGGTTCATCCAATCATAGATACGCCCTTCCTCAAGCTGGATCACGGCGGGATGGGTACGCGGATTATAGAATCCCAATTTCTCCAAATAGCGTCCATTGCGTGGGCACTCTTTGTCCATTGCTGCAATACGATAAGAGGGTTGTTTCTTTCCCCCGATGCGGACTAAACGAATACGAACCATATATAAATCTCCTTAATTAACCAAAAATACGCGGTAAGCCACGCGGACCTACCTTCTTCATCGTCTTCATCAGACGCTTCATGTCCAGATATTGCTTTAGCAGGCGGTTGACGTCCTGCACATCTGTGCCAGAGCCTTTAGCGATGCGCCGCTTACGGTTGGCATTTAATACCTTGGGGTTCCGGCGTTCCCCCGGTGTCATTGAACTGAGGATCGCCTCAGTAACCTTCATTTGCTTCTCGGCATCTTTCGGATCAATGCCGCGTGCCATTTTACCCATGTCGCCAGGCAGCATATCGAGCAGCTTACCGATAGGACCCAATTTACGCATCTGGCGCAGTTGGTCGGCGAAATCCTGCAAGGAAAATTCTCCCTGAATGAGTTTCTCAGCTTGTTTTTGAGCGGTTTCCTGATCGAAAACGGCTTCGGCACGCTCGATCAAGCCGATCATGTCTCCCATGCCCAGGATGCGCGAGGATAGACGCCCGGGATCATAGACTTCGATGGCGTCCAGTCCTTCACCGGTACCGATGTATTTGATCGGCACGCCGGTAACGGAGCGAATGGAGATGGCTGCCCCACCACGCGAGTCGCCGTCCATCTTGGTCAAAATCAAACCACTGAAGGGCACCGCTTCGCGGAAGCCTTTGGCGATGTTAACCGATTCCTGACCGATCATGGCATCCACGACTAACAGCGTTTCCACCGGATGCACGCGCCCACTGATAGCACGCAGCTCGTCCATCAAATTCTGGTCAAGCTGTGAACGTCCGGCTGTATCCAGGATGACGACGGTGTAACCGCCCCTCTCGCCTTTTTCGACCGCCGCAGCAGCCAGTTTGGGCGGGGGAACATCTTGTTCGAAATGCACCGGAATATCCAATTGCTTCCCCAAGGTTTGAAGTTGGGTAACAGCCGCTGGACGGTAAGGATCACAGGCAACCAACATGACCCGCTCACCGCGGCTGCGCAATAGACGCGCCAGTTTCCCGGCGGCGGTCGTCTTGCCCGAACCCTGTAAACCCACGAGCATCACCACGCGCGGCTTGGCACCGCTCAGGTTAAGGGGAGCCGGTTCGCCCAGGGTAGCGATCAACTCTTCATGGACGATTTTAATCACCATCTGAGCCGGGTTGAGGGCTTTGGAAACCTCCGCCCCAATCGAGCGCGTCTGCACACGGCTGACTAAATCTTTCACCACGCCGTAGTTCACATCCGCGTCGAGCAGCGCCATACGCACCTCGCGCATGGCGGTTTCCACATCCTTCTCGGAGAGTTTGCCGCGCCGCCGAAGTTGGGTAAATACGTTATTGAGTCGTTCGGTTAAATTCTCAAACATCGTTAATAGACCTCGCACGAATAAATGCAGGCAAGAGATTTTATACTATATAATGGAAATGGTCAAGGGTAAGACGAAGATATTAGAATTTTACCATGAAATTACACCAATGAGTATTACAATTAAGGACAATTGGGTCATTGACTCAGGTTTAATTAAGTGGTATTATGGATATATATCGGAGAAAGTAGGTAATATTATGATTAATTCCATCGGTAGTCAATCAGGACAAGTCAATCCTTATTCATCAACGCAATCGCTCAAAGCCAAGAATAGTGCCGCCCAGACAGCCAGTGCTGAGGCAGCCAAGGCAAAAACAGCCACTCTAAAAAGTACAGCAGCCCCCGCTAAAGAAAGCGCCGAACCGCGTGCCGAAGAAAGACGCGAACCCGCTTCCCAGCAATCTATCGAGAGCCTGCGTACGTTGGCGAGCAGTGAAAGCAATCAAATTGCATCTTCGCCGAAACCCGTTTCGCAGAAACAGGCAGCTAAGGCTTATCAGAGCCAGGCAAGATAGTTCTTTAACCACTGACCACACGGAAAACACGGAAGGAAGTTTTTTATCCTTTCCGTGTTTTTTTTATTTAAATAAATGACTCCGCACTCTTGGCGGTTGAGAATTTCCTATATTAAGGTTTGAAGGGATTAAAAAATATTGAAGTTGCGTTAAGCGACATCTACCCTTTATTCATTACCCCATATATCACATACAAGTCTTTTAAACATGGAAACCGAAAGGACGATAGCACTCCCAATTTTGTATGCTCCACTGAAGTCTTTGTCACCTGTGATAAAATAATCCGCCATCGCCGACAATGCACATTCGATAAACATAGCATCTTTAGGATCACGCGGAAAATCAATTTTCTCTTTCACTTCGACGATCGTTATCAGCATCTTAAAGAAATCATCCCAATGCCGGAGAATCTCTTCTGAAAAATGAAACTTATCGCGATGCAATACACCGGTATATTCTTCTACGATCTCCCGCGTCGCAACCCATTCGAAATCGGGGTGCTGCACTACAAATAAGATGATATCTTCAGGATCACGATCCTTTAAAGCAGCCGACACCACCACATTACTATCGATAACAACTCTCATCGACCTGCCCGATAAGCAGCGACTTCAGCGGCAATCTCATCTTCGGTCAATGCTTGGATATGCGGTAAAGACTGCGTCTCTTTGAACAATGATTCTAATTCCTGCACAACAGCGGATTGATTCTCTTCGTCTGCCAGGAACAGCACTTCAACATGCTGACCAGGTTGGAAAGGGAGATTAGAGAGCGTTACGCGGTGGGGATTCTTAATGATAAGATGGGTTCGATAGGCTTGCATATATACCTCTTACTAGTCTATAGTATAGCTTATTATCTATTCTATGTCACTAACCATGTTGCTGTAGTTGTAATAATGAAATCCTTCTTGATAGAAACCCAGAACCAAGTTAAAATTATTAACTGGAACAGCGATATCCGATGAGATTAAATAAACCATCTGTATAATAACCAAAGTGAAAAGCTGAACAGACATATTACCTTTCGTAGTTCCATACCAGCCTGAAGCACACGACAATCACTCCTCGCAGAAGACCTGGTTAACGCCTGGGCGTTTTATCGTGTTTATCATGAAGAAATTGACCGCCAGATAGACGAAAATTAATCCTTAAACGGCTGACTTGCCCGGGTCAACCGTCCAAACTCTGTGCCTCAGACGTAGCACGCCAAGGTTCTGTAGGGGCACAGGGAAAACCTCCAACCACCCCCATCAACCAGCAAAACCCTGTGCCCGAATCCTAGTACGCCAAGGTCTCTTAATGGCAATGGGATTCCTCCTGACCTGAACACTTCACTCAATCCCCGTGCCCCTAGCCTGGCACGCCAAGACGCCAAGACAAGGTAGATGCTTCGGTCGCTGCTTGGTTGAAAGGATAAAGGTATTGGTCAGCCCTGCTCCCTCAG
>JBAXBF010000135.1:0-8317 GCA_037142095.1 Chloroflexota bacterium | reverse complement strand
TTGCAACCGTATAGGAAGAAGCCTGTTCCAGGGCTGGGCGAAGATAATACAATTTTTCGGCATGCTGAAATTTACCGCTGGTAGATGCCTTGAGACGCAGAATGGCTGTTTCCAGTGCTGGGCGGGCTACCATTTCATCCGTGGTGCGGCAGAGAGTTTGCAGGTGGCGTAAGTAATCTTCTTCGCGAGGCTGCAATTCACTGGCTGCTTGAATTATTTGCTGTCCTTTTTCGCTTAATAAGATTTGGAACTCAGTAAGATTGATGGCTTTTTAATACTCCCCTCTAACCCATTCTCCTAAAGTTAGGCTTGGTGACATTGCGTTGGTTAGGATTTGTCTCCGTTTTTCCCCCCGGATTGGTTTCAGTCAACGCTTTCGTAATACGTTCCACCAGTATATCCGGGTTAATCGGTTTGAGAAGATAATCTTGTGCGCCTGCTTCAATGGCTTGCTGGATCACCTCGCGATAACCAAAAGCCGAAAGAAGGATGATGGATGTTTCTGTTGCCTGAGGTATGCTTTTTAACTGGCGGATAAGTGCCAGAACATTGATTTGGGGCAGGAATAAATCCAATAAAATCACTCTGGGAGAATGCTGCTGGAATAGGGTTAGAATCTCATCGGTCGTATTCGCCACAAACACATGATAACCTTGCCTTTCCAGAGTCAATTGTATCAGGTCGCAGAGAATGTTATCATGCTCGATTAGTAATATTGAAGAAATCACTTAATCCGTCCGGTTTACTAGATATTGCCAGTCATCATGTTTTACAACAAGATTAAAAGTTAATGTTATCGGTTTCTTGATGCCAATATGTTCACTTATCTCTATATTATTTGGGTAGAAGGATGGTTTTACCGTACCAACATAGGCAGACTTTCAAATACCTGGGTCGTGTAAGCGATTAACTTTTCCAGCATCCACCCGCCAAGAATTGCGATGACCAGCCCAACGATGACGATTTTAGGAACGAAAGTCAGGGTGGCTTCCTGGATTTGAGTGGCAGATTGAAACAGGCTGATTAAGCTTCCGACAATCAGACTGGTAAGCAAAGCGGGTCCCACTAGAATCACTGCGATCGTAATCGCATTTTGGAAGAAAGTCAGCACATAAGATTCAGTCATATCTATTCCTAATCTAGGTCAACGGTAAAAACTCAAAGCCAGCGAACGGGTTATCAGGAACCAACCATCTACCATGACAAACAATAATAGTTTAAACGGCAGGGATACCACCGTTGGTGGCAGCATCATCATACCCATTGCCAATAAGAGACTTGATATGACAATATCAATGACCAGAAATGGCACATAGATAACGAAACCCATCATAAAGGCAACCCGTAGTTCATTGATTACGAAGGCTGGCAGCAAGATAATCGTAGGAATATCATCCAGGGTTTTGGGTTTTGGTTGTTTGTTCAAGTCCAGAAATAGGGCTATGTCTTTTTCGCGGGTTTGAGAGAACATGAACTCACGAACGGGTTTCTGTGCCAGGTCAAACGCTTTTGGCTGGTCTATCTTACCCTCCAGGTAAGGTTTTAAAGCCGTGTCATTGACCTTATTATAGACGGGCGCCATGATGAAAAAAGTAAGCAGCATGGCGAGACCGGTCACCACCTGTGCCGGGGGCACAGTTGGCGTACCGATCGCATTCCGTAATAAAGCCAATACGACCATGATGCGCGTGAACGAAGTAGCCATGATAATGATCGTCGGTGATAACGTCAGAATAGTCAATATCATCAGCAATTGCAGCCCGGTACTCACCTCTTTAGGCTGCCCGTTGGGTTCGACCGCCAGAGTTACACCCGGAACTGAAAATGCCTTATTATCCGCACAGCCCGCTAAAGCCAATGCAGACAAAACCAGCAGGACGATTAGTAAACCTCTTTTTCGCTTCATCATAAAAACTTTCTACTCCATCGGCTTACTGCGTGTTACGGAGCCAGGTAAGATCTGCTTTAAGAAATGGACAAGACTATTCTTCAAATATTCAGTCGGATTTGCCGTCTTTATCTCTATGGGTGGTACAGGTTCAGGCGGCAGAACGACCTCACCGGATAGCAAAGACAGGTTCTCATCGGTAGCGCCGATCATCATCACCTTTTCTCCAACGCGCACCAGATGCAGTTTTTGCTTGGGGGTAAGGTATAGAGTCTCGACGACAGCCATGCGCTTAAAGCCTGGTTGTCCAAAGTTGCCGCCCTTTATCCGTTGTAAAATGGCAAAGACGGCATAGATTAAACCCAGCACAATCGCAAGTTTGAGGAGGACGATAAACAGCTCCCAACCTGCCGAAAAAGTAGAATCACTTAACAGATCAGGCACTTATCGTACTCGCAATCTTCGTCGGCGCAATTAATTCAGAAATGCGCACGCCAAATTTATCATCAACGACCACGACTTCACCCCGTGCAATGAGGTGTTCATTGACGAAAACATCCACGACCTCACCCGCCAAACGGTCAAGTTCGATGACCGAATCCTGATCAAGATCCAAAACCTGGCGGACAGTCATGCGTGCCCGTCCCAATTCGACGGATACATGCAAAATAACGTCCATGATCATTGCAAGATTTCTTTGTTCGTCGCTTAAAGCCTCTTCCGGCAGGCTTGTTTCACGTCTTAAAGGAGGATGCGAGGGCTGCACCTTCGGTTCCAGATCGGGTAAAGATTGTTCAGAGAAAGTAGGAGACGCCATATCACTCATAAAAACGCACAACTCCTTTCGGAACGCTTCGTTCCATAGATTATTCCAATAATAGTCCAATCTGACTCAGGTCAGATGGATCGATAATTTTGTCTATCTTGACAACCATGTATTTTCCGGCTCGTCCAGGACGAGCAAGATAACGTTTCTGATCGGCTACAAAGACCGGTAAGGTCTGATCCGTTGAAGTATCCAGCGTAATAATATCTCCTAATTCCAATTGCAATAACTCATTAACCGATATTAGCGATTTTCCAAGGATAACGCGTAACTCCACGGTTGACTGGGAAAGGCGCTGAAAAATTCTCTGGCGGGAAAGCGGGTTACCCTGCAGTATTTTTCGTCCAGATATCCATACGTGCGGATTGAGGACGTTAATGATCGGTTTGAGCGTGGAGAATGGGATATAAATATCCATCGTCCCGGTAACATCTTGGAGCGGCAGTTCCATCGTAATCAGCATCACGCGGTCATTTCCCATCATCATGTGCACCCAGTGTTGGTTAATGGTGCTGTCTTCAATAGCAGGTTCTACCCCTACCACTTTACTCCAGGCGGCTTTAATGTCGTTAAGCATATGTTCAATCATGCCGCGGATAAGGGATTGATCGATTTCAGTGAGCGCCCGGTTCTCACGTTTCCCTTCACCACGCCCACCCAATACCAGTTCAAGAATGTAATAACAGATATCCGGACTGATGGTAATCACCACCCGGCTGGGGAGGGGTGCCAGAGTCAGCAAATTAAAGAGGACGTTGGGCGGCATATCCTTGAGGAAATCATGAAAACGCCCATGTTCTGTATGGACAACGCGCGGGCGCAGGTTCGTGTGCAAATAGGAGGGCAGAGACGCGGTCAAACGTTCTGCCAGGTCTTCATGAATCAACTCGACCGCCCGCAGATGTTCTTTTGAAAAGTGATCCGGTGACCAGAAATTGTAGGGACGAATGCTTCTGCCGTGGATCGTACGCACCGGGGCAATATCGCCCAAGACGACCCCAGCAACCGACGCGCCACCTAGAGACGCTTCTGAAGTTCTTGCAGCATCAGCTCCCTCGACCATCAGGTCCTTGAGATTGACGCGTTCGGAATGTGTGGTGTCTTCAATCTCAAGACTACCGGACAGCAATGCATCAATTTCTGCTTGGCTTAGCATATACGCTTATTGTACCGTGAACTCCGAAAAATAGACAAAGATCACTTTATATTCCGGCATTCGTCCGTTTAGCAAAGTCATCATTTCTTTCTTTAACTGCTCTTTACCCGATGCCGTATAGATATTTTCAAATGTCTTACTCGACACCAAGGTAATAATCGTATCGTCCAATAAGGGGCGTTTTTGTTCCAGTTCCTGCTTAAACTTATCGACATAACTGACGGTAACTACTGCCCCTTCTTTCTTTGCGCCGGCTGCTGCACCGCTTTCGCCACTTTTGGCTGCTTCCTTTTCCAGGAAATAGGAGATATCGTTGGGGGCATATTCCAGGATGACGTTGATCTTGATATAGCGCCGCCCCCCCGGATCAGCCAGGTTGATGACCTTTGGTCCAACATCATATTGAATACCCTGCCCGGCTTTGATGATCTCAGACGGGACACCTGAGTATTGTGGGGCTTCTCTTAATGCCGGATTTTCATTTACCGGTTGGGCTGCTCCACCGGTTTTCTTGGATTGTTCTGCAGCCTGTTTCTGTATCTTGGCTTGGGCATCCGCTATATTGGAAAGTTGTGCCTGAAAATTACTTGCCATCGTGTAAATCCAATAGGCAAAAATACAATTGATGGCGATGAGGAGTACTACCAGAATCACCATTAAGAAACTGCGTATCGAACTTAAGGCATTCTTCAAGAAATTGCTGATACCTGCGAGTATGCCGCCTATGCCTTTTGGTCTTGGTTGAATTGGCGCTTCTTCCATAGTGCCTCCATTTTTCCTTAATCAAACATCCGTATCTGATTTGGATCAGGGATTCCCCGGTAACTTGAGGATATCACTCTCCGCTTCATAAATAATAATAATCTCAACCCGGCTGTTAAGGGCTTTATGCTGCAAAGTATCATTAGGGAAAAGCGGTTCATACTGCCCTCGTCCTGTAGCGATTAACCGATATCCCGGGATACCTGCTTTTTGCATATAATCAATCACAGCCATTGCCCGTCCCAGAGAAAGCTGCCAGTTATCTTTATAGAGGGGATCGGCTGGCGGGCTGTCGTCTGTATGTCCGATCACTCGAATTTTATTTTCCATCTTTTTGATCATGGCAATTGTGCGATCCAAGCCTGTATAAGCTGCCGGGGTTAGAATGGCTGTGCCTGCTTCAAAAGTAATCTGCTCACCCAAGTCTAAAAGCGCTCCTTCAATATTATTCTGAATAGTGATCGCCCCGCTCAGATTAGAGCGCTGCATTTGATCCGACAACTGGTTGGATACATCTGCGCTGGTCATGGGTTTTATCGGCAAGCCCGGAATAGAGATTGGGGCTGGTAAACCTTGTTTATTGGATGGAGATAGTCCCCCACCTTTGTCAATGCCAGGACTGACGACGCTTACCGGTCCCCCTCCTGAACCCAAGGCGGCCTTTAAGCTCTCTGCTAATGCCTTATATTTTGCGACATCGATATTGCCCATCGAAAATAAAACGATAAACAGTGCCAGAAGCACTGTAATGAAGTCAGCATAGCTGACTAACCACCGCTCGCCTCCACCGCCATGCGCACTCATTTTATGCCTTCGCGGCTGCCTCCGTTGACGCGCGTTCCTTCGGTGCCAGGAATGCGCTGAGTTTATCCTTCACCACTCGCGGGTTCTCACCCGCTTGTAATGCCAGAATACCTTCCAGCAACATATGATAATAATTCACTTCTTCCTGGTTGCGCAGGGATAACTTGCCTGCCAATGGCAGCCAGAGTACATTTGCCGAAAGAATACCCCAAAGGGTAGCCAGAAACGCCCCTGCAATCTTGGGTCCCAGAGAACCAGGATCATCCAATGCCTTCAACACCGTAACCAGCGCCATAACCGTTCCGATAATACCGAAGGTAGGTGCATAACCGCCTACGGCATTAAAGAATCCGATGCCGCCTTGCTCATGGCGCTCATGCATATGTTTGATCTCAATTTCCAAAATAGCCCGAACTTGTGCCGGGTCTACGCCGTCGACGACCATCATAATCCCTCTCTTCAAAAAGTCGTCTTCGATTTTCTTTGCTTCTTCTTCCAATGCCAGCAGTCCTTCCCGGCGGGCTTTGTCTGCCATCCCAGATAACAGGTTGATCGTCTCAGCGGGATCATGTTTTCCCTTTTCAAAAAAACCGATCATGAACCATTTGGGTATATTTCCAAGCGCGCTCATCGGTTGTGATACAACTGCAGCTACAAGAGCCCCCGCCACCACCAACAAGATGGCTTGCGGCATTTCAAATAATTCTGCAGGCGAGCCGCCATCCAGAATCATGACTACCGTGATAACCACGAGAGCGCCGACAACTCCAATAATCGATGCTAAATCCATACGTTTCTTACGCTCCTGTTTCCTCTGATGTTCGCGCTTCCATTATCTTATCCTTAGATCCAGAGACCGTTTGATGATATTCAAGGATTCTTTGTACGATTTCCTCTGCGGAATCTTTGACGATATACTTGGCGCCGTTGATCAATGTGATTACCGTATCCGGCGTGGACTCGACAAGTTGAACCAATTCCGCGTTAATATAGAATTTCTTCCCATTCAACCTTGTTACATAAATCATGTCACCCTGTGGCAACCAGCCATATCTGGTGCTCAAAAAACCCTCCAAAACACTCAATAAGCATAGAGTCTGCACCCACAATCCGTCCAGGATGACTACACTTTAGCACGGTATGCCATTGCTGGGCATAAATTAGTCGTGAAAG
This sequence comes from Chloroflexota bacterium, assembly GCA_037142095.1. Taxonomy (GTDB): domain Bacteria; phylum Chloroflexota; class Anaerolineae; order Anaerolineales; family DRKV01; genus JBAXBF01. Next base: position 1,708 of record JBAXBF010000135.1, on the reverse strand, counting down.
AAGCCTGAATCGATCCTTAATTGGACGATGGTATGGGCAAAACAATGGTAAACTCTGTTCCAATATCCAACTGACTATCAACCAGTATATGTCCTCCATGTTGTTTTACGGTCCGGTGACATACCGAAAGCCCTAAACCGGTACCTCTATTGGGTGCCTTGGTCGTATAGAAGGGCTCAAAGATGCGTGACATGCGCTCTGCCGGGATGCCTTTGCCATTATCTGCAACCTTCACAAGAATCGTGTTCCCACTTTGCAGCGTCTGGATATGAACGCTTCCCTGTCCATTCTCAAATGAGTCCATCGCATTGACGACCAGATTTAGCCAGACACCCTGCAAGTGATTGGGGCTGGCGGGGATGGGCGGGACTTCTCCCGGATCAAAATCCACATCAACCGCGCGCCCAACGATCTCATGGTGGAGAAGGCTCAGCGCCTGGCGAATATTTTCATTAATGTCCGTCGAGATCAATTCATAACGTTCCTTACGTGCAAAGTTAAGCAAGTTACGTACCACCTGGATCGCCCGGGCACCTGCTTGAAGGATCAAATCCAGGGATTCTTCCATGTCAGCTTTGTCGCTGATATCGGTTCTGGCGGTGATCTCCTGCTGCAATAACTGAGAATTGGCGATGATGGCGGTTAGCGGGTTATTGATTTCATGAGCGACACCGGCTGCTAACTGCCCGACGGCTGCTAATTTTTCCGATTGTGCCAGCGTTGCTTCCATTTGACGCTTTTCGGTAACATTTTGTTCCAGCAAGATCGCCTGCATCGCCTGCCCGCTTTCGTCCAGGATGGGATAGGAACTTACTTCCCACTCAGTCGGTTCCTCCTCAGTTTCCCATCGCCGTTCTGTCCGGTTCGTATTGTGACCATCGAAGAGGGTTTCCAATACCCGGCAATTGGGGCAGGGCGAGTCGCGGTGTACCAACGCTTCATAACACCATTTTCCGACCATAGACGCGATATCATCCGATTTTTGAGTGCCACCCTTTTGGGCACGTGCCAGATTCACCGCTACAAGCTGGTATTTGCGGTTGATGATATAGATGGAAGCCGGCATCGAATCAAACAAGGCTCGTAGTGTGTTCTGAGAATGCAATAACTGCCAGCGTTTTGTCTCCAATTCGGCATTGGCGATTTGAAGTTGTTGGATGAGGCGGGTGTTATAAAACATATTCGCCAACAATGAAGCTTCTAAAGCCAACAACTCTTGATCGTATGCATTAAACTTGCCATCCATTTTATTGACGATTTGCAGCGCCCCTAAAGAGCGATCCTTGGCTAGCAAGGGTGCGCAGATCATCTCCTTGAGTTCAAGTGGTTTCTCACCGATGCCCACGGGGATATCGATCTGTGGGTTAACTGTGATTCCGGCAAAGTCTTCTAAATGGATAACTTTTTTCTCTTGAATACAAGATTCGACAATCCCACCTTGCTCACGCCCTAGTATCACGCGATAATCCCATTCCAGATGCATACTCCGGCTGCTGCGGAAAACGGCTTCTTTTTCGGAGGTACCGATCTTTCCCAGTAGAAACAGGGAGCAGGCTTCCGTATTAAATAGAGCGCAGGTGCGCTCCACAATCAATGCCTCAAATTTTTCGGGGTTATATTCATCATTGACTTCACCGATCTGCAGCCGCGCGGTATCGATCAATTCTAGTAATTGGGTCATCGAATCGAGAGAGGTTTCTTCCTCTTG
>JBAXBF010000134.1:0-8325 GCA_037142095.1 Chloroflexota bacterium | reverse complement strand
TGAAAGTATTTCTGCTGTCCAAGCTCACGTGGATCAACGCCGCGAAACGACACCTTATGTTCAACATATTCATGCACCAGCCGCAGCACCTGCGGGAATAGTTGGTGGCGGGATTGCAGACGCAGGCGCGGGTCACTATTGGCAACCGGATTAATATCCTGCTGGTGATCACCCACCATAAGCAGGACGACCTGGCGCGCAATCTCAAATTCAATCGTCTGAAGATGAGTCGATTGATAGTAGCGGCTACGGTCTTGTTCTTCAAATTGACCGGGTCCAACCAGATTGGGCACTCCTATTTGGTAGCCAACTCTCGGTTTGACAAAGACGGAGGTTGGTTCAATCTCCGGTTCAATCGCCAGCGGGGTAACTTTGGTTATATCGGCAGTAATCAGATTGCGCTTAAGAGCAAACGCATAGCCTTCCACCTGAGGAAAACGAATTTCAAAGTCCGATCGTTCATCCAGGGCGCGCACATGGTTCTTGGGCTGGTCTTGAGGAGGCGGAGATCCAGTATCCCGCCCCTTATAGGGGATAAGGCTGAACGGCACGCCATAGATATCCACATATTCTTCGGTCAGCAAACCGGTATCTGGATCGGGGACATAATCCATGCGCCTCAGCCCGCGTCCCACTACCTGTTCACAAAGAAGCTGGCTGTCAAAAGCGCGGATTCCCAGGATATGGGTTACATTATTAGCGTCCCAGCCTTCGTTGAGCATCGCTACGGAAACAACACAGCGCACCTGTTCCCCCGGCTGCCCAGGTTTACCCACCGTCGCCACGATCTGGCGCAAACGCTCGGCATTCTCCTGACGGCTGGTATTCGGATCTTCACTCTCAGCCTGTGCCAGAAGCTTAGAATCGATACGCAGCGTCGGGGTAAATCCCACTCGATTCGAAAAATGTTCAGGGAATATTTTCCCCGTTCCGTAAACTGTTTTTGTTTTGGGTTTTTTCGCTTTTGTTACAGGCTTCGCTTCTTCTCCGCCATCATTCTCGGCATCAGGATCGACTTCTTCCTGGATGACTTCCTGCACTTCCTCACCAGAGATATTGCGATAGACAATTTCAGCAAGATCGGTATTGTCACAGATGATGATCAACACTGGCGGGGTTTTGTCCTGTGCATTGCTGGCATTTTGAAGCTGTTCAAAGCGTTCAACCCACTGCCCTGCCAGCGTCCTCAGGGCAGGTTCGGCTTCACGATAAATCGCATCCGGTTTGGGACGGCGGTTACGATTTCCTTTTTCAGCGGGTTGGAGATTATTCTCATTGATATAGCGCCACAAGCGGAAATATTTGGGTTCGGGTCTGCCGGTGGTATCGGATACGGGCAAACGGGGTATTTTCACAATTCCGCTTTCGATGGAATCCACCAGACTAAAATCGCTGACCAGCCAGGGGAACGGTGAGCCTTCGATATAACCGCTCCCGCTCAGATAAAACGGGGTAGCCGAAAGATCCACACAGAAATGAATACCTACCGATCGGTTGAGGGTATCCAAGCCGTTAATCCAGACGGTGGCTTCTTCCAATTCTTCTTTCAAAGATTGTCCAGTCTGGTCTTCCTCCGGCGTATAGTGCGGGCGCCAGGCATGGTGCGCCTCGTCGTTTAACACCATTATCTTGCCGCGCTCTGCCAAATCGCCTAAGACGCGGCGGGCAAACGCCTGCGGGCTTTCAGCGCCTTTGTTCACGACCGCATACGATTTTCCCCCTTCCACATGCTCGCTCTCGGGGGCAAACAAATGCCAGTTCGTCACCATCACTTTACCTCTGGCAAGCAGTTCGCGCAGACGGGTGGGAACAAGGTCGAAATCGGTATAGTAATTGTTCGGAACTTCCAGACGCAGCACCTGAAGGCGTTCTTTGATGGTCAGGTTCGGGCAGGTAACCAGCACTGCCGCGGGGAAACGTTCATCGCTGGCTACTTTTCCCCGGTTACAGAATGACCAGGCAATAAGCATCGCCATCACCACGGTTTTTCCCGAACCGGTCGCCATTTTCAGTCCCAGCCGCGTCAAAGGCGTCAGGGCAGAGTCGCCCGGAGCGTCGCGCAGTTTTAACAAATCATCCTCTGTAACGGAAGATTTAAAACGCGTGTGGCGCCCGCTCAAACGGATTTCATTCAGGTAAAGGATGGTTTCGACCGCTTCCACCTGGCAGAAAAACAATTTACGCGGGCGGTCAGGACGCTGCCAATAATGCAGCAATTCTTTGGTAATTTCGGTTGCGCCTTCATAATCGGACTTACACCAGCGGCGAATATCCTCGCGCAGATTATTGATCAACGGAATGTCTTCGCGGGTTTCTTCCGCAAACAACGCCATTTGTTGGTTACCGAAAGCCCGTTCGGTTTTGAACCAGTATGACGCCGGACGGCGCCCCGCCATTCTTTGCGCTTCGCCGGTGCTGATGTCATAGACCCAATGTTCACCTGGTTCTGCATAAGGGCTGCAAAGAATGGGGCGCTCGACGGGTTGGATGGGCAGTTGATTATTCGGTAGGTTTGCTGTCACAATCACTTATCCTGAAAGAGTAATAATTCTTCCAAAACCAAATTCACGATATTCCAATTAATATGGGTCAAATGTGATTATTGATCCTAATCGTTCCAGAATTAGCTTCTCGCGGGCTTTTATAAACTCCTCAAAGTTTTCAATTTTCAGTAAATCATCATTTTTTGGAAGTAAATGCCGGTCATAGAAGCTTTGATCGCGTGTAGTAAGCCACACATCTATAGGTTTCGCTCGCTTTTCGTTATTTTCTCTTTCGAGCAGTAATTCAAGGTTACCGATCCAGTTTAACATCTGATTGAACGTCTCTTGCTTTTCTGGGCTAATGCCATGTTTGCTTAAGTTTTCACTTGAAAATAAAGCTTTGGGGAAAATATGGTCGATTTGTTGCCGGGCATTTTCCAGTGGAAAATCATCATATAACAACGACAATTCAAATACACAATTAGGATAGGTTTTTGAAAGAAACCGAGAAAATGAACCCTGATCAGTTATAAGCGAGTTACCCATCCGTAATATCTCTGTGTTTATAGCTTCATAGGGGAAGTTATCTTGTTGTGCATTTGTTCGGAGAACATTTCTTATGTTTGTTAAAACCTGATCAGACGAGCCGCCAAAAACGCCATTTATCAGCATCAGGATCAACCAACGACGAATCATAATCCGATTCCTGACTTCTTGTGGTGTATTACCATCAAGCGGGAAGTTGGGGTGTTGATATAAATAGTATATGATTGGGATTAATACGTTTCTACTGGATAAGTTACTGCGCGAAAAGCCATAGCTATTTATCAAGCTAAAACAACGCTTGATTGCCTTCTTTATATCCAGCCAGGCAGTTTCAATAGCCTCAATATTAGAATTTGTAAAATTCTGTATTCGATATCTCACATTCATATTTGTAAGCATTAAACAAGTCTTCAAGATAAATTCTTGTGAAATATCATTTTTGGATCTGACTTCCGTAATCAGATTATCGATTTCATGTTTTGCATTAAATTGTTTCCATTTTGAAGTGAGCATCGTCATCAAGATTTGATTTTTATCCAATGGTTGCCCAGCAACATTGGTTCGAACAAATATATCAACAACGCGGTCATGATCCTGGTTATGTTCTAAGTAGTAAGAAATGATAGAATGATCTTTCCATATCACTTCATATAACCGCCAAAGATTTCTTTGAAATATGTTTTCCTGATCTTTTGTGATCGGTTGAGAAAATTTCTTTTCTTCTTCGGATCGAAGATCATAAAATCGACTATCCGAATAGAAATCTAAGATTTTCCCGACCTTAAACCAATAATGATTATTATCATTCTTAGGAATCTTTTTTTCTTCAAAGAATCGAAAACCAAAATGGGGTTGGAGACTTCGCTCATCTTCACTAATTTGTTCCGAGTCTTTAAACAAGTCTAAATATAATAGATACGTCGGCCACGCTTTGGGATTTGCCCATTGGGTATGGTTAGGATGAATTTTATAAGATCCCTTCAAACCAATATAAAGAGAGGTCAGCCTCTGTTGGCCATCTAATACTAAGGTCAAATCTTGAACCCCGTCCGAATGGGCACGTTCATGTGCCTTTCCTCCAGATTGCCCTTGATCTGTAAATTTATAAATTTCCCACTTATCTCTATTTTCTGGGATTAACCTCCAAAACAGAAAGGAGCTAATTGGATATCCTCGCATAATAGAATCAAATAGCAAGATGATCTTTTTATCATCCCATACATATCGTCTTTGAATAGCAGGAAGATAATATTGTTTGTTAATATTGTCAAATATGTTCTTTATCGTATCAGAGAAATAGGGCATGATGTAAATCCTTCCGATCGTACGAAAAAACTAAATTTTGATCATTAATTTTGGGGAAAGCCAACTATTTTGATCGCCTCATTCCCTCTTGGATCAATCACCTTGACCGCCACGCGCCTATTCTCTCCCACCGGAAAAGGCAGGGAGCGCGTGCCGGAAAACGCGGCGAAGCGTTCCGGGTCAACCGTAGATTTCAACACCCTGGCGATTTTCTCCCATGCGCTGCTGTCGGGGAAGAATGCCTGGGTGATGCAAAAGGTGCGCCCGTCATAGTCGCTGTCCAGGAACCACGCGGCGACTTTATCGGCATGGGTTGCCTGAATGGTGTTGTTAACCGGGTCATAAATATCGACTCCTTCCATGACCGCCACCCATTCACCATTGTCAGCCGCTTCCAGGTGAACACGTGGTAATCCGAATACGGTGAACAATTGGCTGCCGGGTGTGTCTTTAAGCAGATCGCCCATGTTGACATCCGGGCGGATGTGCGCCAGATGGCATTGCACCATCGGGTTCGCATCATCCTGGACGATGGCTTGGGCGGCACCATCGATCGTGAATCCGGCAAAGACCAGGTCATCATATCCGCGGCGGGCAGCGATGTGCAGGCATTCTTCGACCTGCTTGGCTGTGATGGGTCCATACTGCGGACCAAAGCTGACCGCCACCCGGCGGGAAGGCTCTCCCCACTCGCCGCCAGCATGTAAGAGGCTGTTGGTCAGCGGTTCAAGGCGGGCAAACTTCACTACTTTGTTATCCGGGAAACGCACCCCATCCTGCTTGAGCAAGCGCGTCATTTTTTCAAGATAAGCTTCGGCGTTGGTGGATTCTTCTTCAGAGAAGGTTTCCAATTCTTGCGGTTCGCCGCCAATAGGCGAATCCAGGTCTAAGGTTTCTTCCAGCGGTTGGATGCCTTCCACTGTAAAGGGTCCGCTGACCCGCACAATATTGTTGAGCACTTTAGGCTGGTCAACCAGCGTTTCCTGCGGGGCGCTGGCAGTGATGGCGGCATTGACCTCATCCATCTTGCTGCGCCAATCCTGGCGGTAGGCTTCCAGGGCTGATTTCAATTCTTGCGGGTAATCCGGGTCGGAATCGAAAGGCACTTCCCATTCCTGCCACTGCTCCCTGGGCAGCAGCCACCTGCGCCGGTCGCCATCATTAACGGCGCTTTTGCCCCCTCTGCGTTCTTTTTCCGCCAGTTTCGCCGCCAGACGTGTGCGCACCGGAGGAGAAACCTGCGCCAGGGCTGTATTGAGAAATGCCAATTTTTCTTTCAGCCGCGTCTCCCAGCGGGCAAAAATCGGGTCGAGCGCCTGATTTTGAGCGATGGATTTAAGGGTGATATGCGGAACGGTCTTGTACTTAAAACCGCTGGTGGGACCTTTACCAGGCTCTGCCAGCTCGTAATAATCAAATTTGCTGGTCAGCAGTCGCTGGCGCGCCAGCGAAAGCGCCACACGGCTGGTATCGATGGATATCCATCTGCGCCCCCACTGCTCGGCGACATAGGCGGTCGTGCCGCTGCCGCAGGTCGGGTCAAGCACCAGGTCACCAGGGTCGGTGGTCATGAGCAGGCATCGTTCAATGACCTTCGATGCAGTTTGAACTACATACAATTTTTCTCCAACAAATCCTCTTTCACCAAGCCCTAACCATATATTCCCTAACTCTGTAACTGGATAATCTTTGATATATCGTCTATACTGCAGAGTCCGACCATATAAAATTAACCTATTTGTTTTTTTAAGTCTTTCGATTCCTTCAGGGGTAGTCGTCCAATGACGGTTACTAGGTGGAAAATAAGATTGCCCTTGGAAAGTAATTTCTGTACTGAGTTTTTCAACAAATCCTTGGGATACGATAGGTGTAGCATCAAAAATTTTACTTGCAGTCGGTATATTTAGCGGATTATTAATTTCTTCTTTGGTCATTGACCGACAATCTCTACCATCATGAAGTTCCAAGAGAATATAACCAGTAGCACCCTCACCTCCACTTTCTTTTTCCATGAACAACTTATGGTACTTCGTTATATCTTTATTTTTTGAATACCATAATATGAAATCCATAACGGAAGGCATCAATATAGTGCTTTGTCCAACTGTTTTAGAAAAGGATATGATTCCACAAAAGTTATCACTACCGAATACTTCATCCATTATTATTCGTATTCTATGGAGGTTTTCATCTGAAATCTGAACAAAAATACTTCCATTATCTTTGAGTAATTCTTTTGCTAAAATCAATCGGTCACGAAGATATTCCAAATATGAATGAATGCCTAGCGTCCAGGTATCTCGATATGCCTTTATCTGCTCTGGTTCACGAGTTAAATCATCGTTTTTATCTTTTACTTCCCTTTTTCCGATCTGCGATTGAAAATTTGATGCAAACTTTATCCCATAAGGCGGGTCGATGTAAATCATCTGCACCTTTCCTGCCAGGTCTTCGCGTTTTGCCAACGAGTGCATCACGGTCAGACTGTCACCTAAAATCAGGCGGTTACTCCAATCGACATCGTGCTGGTAGAACTGGATTGCCTGGTGGTATTCCAGTTCAGGGTCGGCAAAAAGCGAGCGCTGCAGGGGTTCCCGCTGAGCTAATTTCAAAATCGCCTGAGCGGAGATGCGTTCGTGGATGTGCAGCGCCACCGGATCCACCTCAAACCAATCTTTTTCGCGTTTACCAGCCCATTCCAGCCACGGCTGGCGGTTTCGCAAAGCCTCTACCAGGATTTGGGTTTCTTCCTGCGTCAGGGGGCGCTGGCGGGCAGTCTGCAAAAGTTCAGGAAGCTGGTCAGCATTCCCGCTGGAATCGAAGCGTAAAACCGGAGGCAGATGCGGGTCATAGGCATAACGAGTTTTCGGAACCTCTTTCACCTTCCCTTTGCCAGCCAGCCCTGCCGGAGGAATATTCTTGCGTTTCTCGGCATAACGGTAATCGGTAACGGGTTGGTCTTGCTCTGTGGTTTTGTTCCTTGGCATGCTGCTCTCCGCGAGTTGAATTAAATTGTTGAAAGTTAATCAGAAGGAGGAAATCAAAATACCCCAATGAAATTATACTTTATTTTTCTATGGAATTGCAAATTGAAAATGATTTCCACTGGTAAGTGTAAGTTTGCGGAAAAGAAAGGATTGTTGGATTGGTCGATTTTAACAAACCAAGATATATCCTATATCGAACTCTATTCAAGAAATTATAACTGCCCCAATTAAGCTTACAGGTTTAGAAGGAACGGTAAAAGTAGAAAACTATCAGCTTGAGGAGAATTCCATTCATCCTATGGACGAATTCCCATATATGGATTGAAGGGATGAAGATAGTAACCGATTGATCCATTTAGTTTATAAAAAGGTAGAAATGCCTTTGGAAAATGAAAAAGCAAAGCCCCTAAAGACTTGTCAAAATCTTTAGGGGCTTCTGTTCACTTCTTCCTCACAACAATCTATGTCTTATTTACTCGTCCAATAATCCGCCAGTATCATCGTTCTCCTCGTGCAGTAATTGGAGGGTGATTTGCTCAATTTCCAATTAATAGATTGTCTTAACTGTGATTTTCCTGGTTGTCCTGGCTATCTTGGTGTTTCTGAAGGAGTTTGTTGTTATGAACGCGCTTGAATTGCAGGCTTCTTGCGCCAAAGTTTATCAGCAAGCCAACTTCCATGCCATAAGCCTCCAGGTAATTCATGGCCTGAGCGAGATGGACATCTTCCAGTTGGACGATGGCTTTGAGTTCAACCATAATGCTTTCTTCCACAAAAAAGTCAACGCGCCGCGTGCCGATTTTTTCTCCCCGGTAGAAAATATCCATCTCTTTCTCACGCTCAAACGTCAACCCCTGACAAGTCATTTCGATAGCGAGGGCGCGCTGGTAGATGACTTCCTGAAAGCCGTTGCCAAGCGTGCGGTGGAACTGCATCGCACAGCCAATGATTTTTTCAGTCAGCGGTTGGTATTTCATAGTCATCCTGTCTTAACCTTGATTTAC
>JBAXBF010000133.1:0-8352 GCA_037142095.1 Chloroflexota bacterium | reverse complement strand
TTAATAGTAAGAATAACCAACAATATTCCCTTTCAGATATTGGGGGTTTTCTTTCGCCAAGATTCGAAAGCAGTTCCTTGCTCATATTTAAACCCAATTTGAAGTAATTTATCCTCAGAAAAATCTTTTCCAAGTAATTGAATACCCACCGGTAAACCTTCCTTGTCAAAACCTGCAGGTAATGAAATACCAGGCACTCCGGCATGATTAGCAGGTACGGTCAATTGATCTGCATACTGCATCAAAACAGAATCACCGTATACCGCCCCGAGTGGAAACGCCGTAGTTGGAGTAGTTGGTGTAAGTAAGGCATCAAGACGATAGGATCCCAGCGGATCAAAAATCACATCAAAATCTTTGCGAATCAATGTTCGTACTCGTAGAGCTCGAAGATAGTATTGTTCGCTATACTGGGCAGCACTGACATACATTCCCATTAATATACGCAGCTTCGGCTGCAAACCAAAGCCCTGAGCACGCGTCTTGCGATACATTTCTGATAGATCGCTCACCCGATCTTGGGTACGGAAACCATATTTTACACCATCAAAGCGGTGCAGATTTGAGGCTGCTTCAACCCTCGAAATAACGAAATAAGCCGGAATACCGTAGCGTGTATGCGGCATGGGAACATCCTCAATAATCTCGGCTCCCATGTCAGAAAGCACATCGGCTGCGTGATAGACAGCGTCTCTGATGACTGGATCAATGGACTGCTCCTGGAGTGTACCACTTTGGTGGTCAAAGAATGCAATCGTGAAATAATCCGGTGATAAACCAATACGCAAACCTCGAATGTCCTTTTCAAGTGCCGCGACATAATCTGGAACTGGAACAGCTACAGCAGTAGTATCTCGCTGATCAGCACCAGCAATAATTTTCAAAGTTAGGGCAGCATCTTTTACATTTCGGGATAAAGGACCAGGACAATCAAGTGAAGAACCGAAAGCAATTAAGCCATAACGAGATACTCTTCCATAGGTAGGCTTGACCCCTACAACACCACAGAAAGCCGCAGGCTGGCGGATCGAGCCGGCAGTATCTGTACCAATCGAAACCATGCCTTCTCCGGCAGCAACAGATGTAGCACTTCCCCCCGATGAACCACCTGGTACACGATTAAGATTCCAAGGGTTGCGCGGGCTGGGCTGAAAAGCTGAAGACTCGTTGGATGAACCATAGGTAAATTCATCCAGATTTACCTTACCAAGCATTATCCCCCCCGCGGCTTCTAATCGTTCAACCGGTGTAGCTGTATAAGGCGCAATAAAATTCGCTAAAATCCGAGAACCAGCAGTTGAAGGGGTACCTTTAACAACGAATATATCCTTCACTGTAAATGGCACGCCTGCCAGTAATCCTACATGTTCGCCAGAAGCAATTTTATCGTCGATCGCTTTGGCTTGGCGGCGAGCACGCTCCACAGTTAGTGTAATAAAAGAATGTACTTTTTGCTCATTCTCAGAAGTGTGTGTTCCTGATTCAAGCTTACCTGGACTCCCATCGACCATGTTAATTCGAGATAATACTGCTTCGAGTACATCCATTGCACTCGTCTGCTTGGTGCGAACCATGTCCGCAACTTGATAGGCAGATAAATTCCATAGTTCCATATTTCTACTCCAATTCTTCATGGGGAATATCGGGCACGAGGATATAACCTTCTTCGCTTTCAGGTGCTTGAGCTATGATTTCTTCAGGATTTTGATATGGCACCCACTCATCTTGACGATCTGGAGAAAGAACGTCCGGAGTATAGGTTATCCCATGCAGCGTAATTGGAGTGCTTTCATCAATTGGGATCACTGCCAATTCATGGATCGCTTTAAGTTGGTTATTCAATTCATGACGCAGATATTCTTCCTGCTCGAGGTTTAACTCCAATGCCGCAAGTCCGACCAGGTGTCTGAAAACATCCTGGGTAATTTCATCCGCCATACTTTCCTCCTTAGGAATCTGTATTAATTAGTATTGAGTCTTATCAGTTTTTCTTCTATCTGGCATACATTGTATCCTGAAACGTGTGCTTTGGCAATTGACTTCATGTAGCCTGTAATGTAAAATTGAACTAGGGTTTTGTAGAAATATCAGAACAATATCCGTAAAATAGTGTGGAGGAATTATGCTCAAGAAGGTCTTTAAAGAGACAGAAGAAGGGCGAATCTACCAAGTTACTTTTAAATTACGTACTCAATCCCAATCGAAAAGTGCGCATCTTCTCGGTGAGTTCAATGATTGGGACCCGACTATTAATCCTATGAAACGCCAAAAAAACGGCGAATTTTCAGTTACCGTAACACTTGCTCCAGGGATATATCGTTTCCGTTATCTTCTGGACGGAGAACGCTGGGAAAATGATTTGGCGGCTGATAGCTATATGCCCAATGAATACGGCAGCGAAGATTCTGTGGTAGAAGTATAATCAAGTTTCATAGATCAGATTTGTTTCCCTGCCCAGACCGCCAGTTTTTCCCTCTGGATTTTGACATTATGTCTCACATCTACGGGAAAAGAAGGGTAAAAAAGAATCCGCTGGATGCTACGGGTTTGTGCGTGTGCAGAACCGAGAGACCTTAATTCGCCAATAAATTTTTCACGCTGTTGTTTGGAACTTGGCATCCTCGAAGGTAAAGGTTCAACAACCAAAACCGGTTCCTGTTTGCCTTTTTTACCGACGCCTACCAGCGCCGTTCGAGCCACATGCGGATGGTGATTAAAAATCGCTTCACAAGGATCCGGAAGCATCAATCCATTAACTGTTTCGAGGCGATGCGCCTTACGCCCGCAAACCCATAAACGTCCTTTTTCATCAAAATACCCCAAGTCCCCCATGCGATGCCAGATACCATCCTGGTCTGTAATTTTTGCCGCCGCGGTCTGCTTCGGACGATTCAGATAAAGGCGTGTAACGACACCACCCTTGACAACAATTTCCCCCACTTCTCCTTGAGGAACAACCAAACCCTGGTCCCATTCAAGAATCGGTTCATCAATGATCCGAATGATGCGAATTGTATTTCCACTCGTTACACGTCCCACGCAGACACCTCCTCCAGCATCGCTTAATGCAGCGGTTTGTGCGAGGATTTCACCCGCACTGATATTTGTAATTGGAAGTGCCTCTGTTGCGCCAAAGGGCGTGAAAATCTCACCATTCGGTAAAATGCTCGAAAATTCACTAATCAAGGACGGCGGCACTGGTGCCCCAGCCATGAAGATATGTTTCATTGATAATAAACGGATGTCATTCTCATGGCAGTAATGGTTGACCCGTTTCCAAATCGTCGGGGACCCAAAAGACATCGTGACTCCAAACGTTTGTATGGCCTCCACCAGAAAGGCAGGATTGACTTTCGCAGGTTTAGTGGGATCCATATCCGGCATTACCGCGGTTACCCCCAAAGCTGGGTCAAGCAACGCAAAGATATATAAGCCCGGTAAATCAATTTCCCCTTCTTGAATACCAATTTCATCGCGCAGAAGGTCGATCATGGCTTTAAACATACCATGCGAATAGACCACTCCTTTAGGAATACCGGTACTACCAGAGGTGAAAGTAACCGCAGCTTCGCTTTCAGTCGTCGTTGACGCAGACTGAAATGGGGAATTTGTATTATTCCGCACTTCGTCCAAAGTTTTCCCACCCCATCCCCAGCGCCTGCCAACTGTAATTACATGATCAACCGTCTTAAAAGCCTTTGGAAACAAGATCCGTAAGAAATGGGCAGCCGGAATGCCAATAAATGCCGCAGGTTCAGATTCTGCCACGCACTGTAAAAAAGCTTTCCTGCCCATTCCAGGATCAATCAGAATGGGGACAGCACCCATTTTAATCAGGGCAAAGGTAACAGCGATCAATTCGATACCAGGATGAATAAGAAGCAATACACGCTGTCCCTGGCAAATCCCACAGCGCGTCAGTCCGTGAGCATAAGCATCACATTCCTGATTTAGCTGCTGGAAGCTGAATTGGGTATATTTCGCCCGCCCATTCGATGTACGTCCGGCGGGCAGCACAATTGCACACCGAAAAGGCGCTCTTTCTGCCATTATGCGTAACGTATCGGCTATGTTATAAGTTTCCATCAGTAAATCCTCTCATGCAGCCAAATGCCGACACCGCATTCTGCCGGTAGAAATTACGTATTTAAAAATTTAAGTATCAAAGGTAGAATTCGTTCATAAGCATCTTCTAAGACATAATGCCCTGCATCCTGAAAAAGATGGGATTGAGCTTGAGGAAAACGCTGGTTCCACTCATCAAAGAACTTCCGAGAAAAAACAGGATCTTTATCTCCCCAAGCGATTAACATTGGATGATCTTTGAAAATCCCTATCTTTTCACCAATTTCATCCAACAATTTACGGCTTGGATGATTCTCCTCGGCTGGAATATCCTGAACGAAACGGAAAATTGCGATACGGTTGTGCCAGTTATCATAAGGCGAAAGAAAACCCTGCCTTATCGCTTTGGTCATACGTTCATGATGAACCACACCAAAAAAGAGTGCTGATAAGGCAAAGCCATTCAAGCCTCGCACCAGAAAATCCCCCAAGAATGGACTACGAGCAAGCTGAAGACTTAATGGAAGAATCGGCATATAAAAGGCGGCGGTGTTCAGGATTACAAATTGTTTCACCTTTTCCGGGTGGCGGACAGCATAGCCCATTCCAATCACTCCACCCCAATCGTGCAACACAAGGGTAATATCCTTCAAGTTAAGACTTTCAACCAGAAACTCAAGGTTTTCGATATGTTTCTCCAGACGATAAATATAATCTTGCGGTTTATCTGATAATCCCATCCCCATATGATCTGGAACAATAACACGGTGATTTTTACTGATCTCCGGGATAAGGTTACGATAATAATAAGACCAGCTTGGATTTCCATGAACCATCACAACCGGGGCATCCTCAGGCATGCCTTCATCTAAGTAATGATACCGAAATTGATTGACCGACATCCAGTGCGATTGAAAGGTATATCCATCTAATGATAAATTGGTGAAGTTTTTGTGCATAGTCATTTTTGTTCCATTGCAGAGCGTAGAATCGGATAGGGTTTATCCAACGGATTACTAAAAAAGCCAACCGGCAAAGCAACTGGTTTGTATTTTAATCCAATGCCAATTGTAGCATGAGGGATGTAATAAAATTCTGTCCTGGCGTCTACTCCTTTGCGCTCATCTTGAAAGGTAAAAAACATAAATTTTCCATCCGGGCTCCATTGAACATCCCGATAACAACATGCCTTATCGATAGGATTGATCTCTGCCTCAACCTGATTCGTGTTCTGATCATAGACATAAAGATCACCATAACCTTCATTCCGTAAGTATCCCGTCAAAGTGTAAGTCCCACCTACACGTGAGGAAAAATTTTGGATGATTGGATTGTTCTTGAATTCTCTGATCGGAAATTGTTCTGCCAGAACTTGATAATTTTCCCCTAAAATTATAGGGAATTGGGCTGTGACCGGTAAATTATTCTGACAGGTGCTGGTATCTAAGACCTGTATCGTGTTCCATGGTATCGTAGATTGAGCTGCATTACCAACCACAATGATCGCCAGTGAATTATCATTCACCCAACGAGCGTTTTCCACTACCAAATCATCGAGATTATAGGGTATCAAATACTTACAAACATCCATATCCTGAATATCTGAACGGTAACGGATCCTTTTTAGGTTTTCAAGGTTATACGGGAGGATATAAAGTTTGCGGTTAATTCCCAATGCAAGTGTTTTTTGATCCGGTGAGATTTCAAAAATATTAATCTGATCATCACTACCCAGACAGAATAATTTTTTTATTTCAGTGATATTAATGTTCATCGATACAGCACAATTGGCAGTAATAAATTTAAGATACTCACCATCATCCATCCATCTCAAATTGAATTTCTTGCCGCCGTCAAAGCTGATTTGCTTAATATCCCCTCCATCAATATTCATCACCCAAATATCGTTGTCTTTGAAAAAAGCAACTTTATCTGCCCCACCGGCGATGGGCAAAGTAGCGACCCTATTTTCAGTCGCTACAGCAGTTGGAGATTGCGTTTTGAAGGGAGTAATAATCACCGGCATATTGGTCTTAGCTAAACTAGATGTCTTTGTAGAAATTACTGGTGTCAGTTTTGTTGTCGGAGATGGCGTACCCTTCACCGCGGGGGTAAGAGTCACTTCTGTAATTGCAATTGGAGCTTTGAGCGTAGTAGGCGAAGGAATGAATGATTGAAGAATATGAGGGAAAAAGATAGATGTCCCGACGATTAATATTAATCCCAGTAAAGCGACGATAATATATAACCATTTTTTTAATGGAGAAGATTGATGAGTAACTATGGATGATCGGGAAATGCTGATTGTATCTCCTGGAGGAAATAACGGTACTCCATGAATTTCCCCATAAACAGCCGCTTGCATAGCCACTGCCATTTCTCCCGCTGTCCGGTAACGATCCCCCTTGTTCTTTGACATCGCACGCTTGATAACATCTTCACATTTTTGGGATATATCCGGGTTAAAATCTCGAACACTCGGTACAGGTTCCAGCAGATGTGCCATGATCGTCTGAGTAGGTGAGTCTGTCTGGTAAGGTACACGCCCAGTTAACATCTCGAACAAAATGACACCCATCGCATAAACATCACTACGCCCATCAATGTCCGTTTCCCCTTGAATTTGCTCCGGACTCATGTAAGGTGGAGAACCGATAATAGCGCTGCCTGTCAGCGTAAAACCATCCTTTTTCGGCAGACGTGCAATTCCAAAATCGGAAAGGAAAATGCTATTGTATTTATCCAATAGAATATTGCTTGGTTTCAGGTCGCGATGGACAATTCCGCGTGCATGCGCAGCATCCAATGCAGATGCGACTCGAGACAGGATACTGGCTGCATCGTTAACACTGAGAGGTCCCTGATTTACACGATCTGCCAGGGTTCCTCCAGCCATTAAACGAGCCACAATGTAAGGTTGTCCATCAGCCTCACCCAAATCATACAATGGAACGATAGCAAAGTGTTCCAGAGCAGCGACCGACTTGGCTTCCCGTTCAAATCGAACGCGAAATTGAGGATCATAGAGAAATTCGCGCGGCAGAACCTTGATGGCAACTTCACGCTCAAATTCAGGATCGAAGGCTTTAAAAACGGTGGACATACCCCCGCGCCCGATCTCACAGATAACCTCGTAGCGTCCGATGGTTTTGAGCATGCTTTATATTTTACCCTGTCGTTGATTAATTCTCAATAAGAGAATCTTCCTTAACTCGAGTTGCCAACTGCCCGCAGCCCGCCTGGATATCAATTCCGCGCCGGAGGCGCAAAGTGCAAGGAATTCCTTTCTCTTCCAGGATGGCTTGAAATTGTCCAGCCCGGAGTTGGTCTGACCCTCTATGATTATATGCGTTGGTCGGGTTGAGTGAAATCAAATTCACATGGCAGAGCAATCCTTTGATGCGATCTGCCAAAAGACGCGCCTGTTCTGGGGTATCATTTATCCCATTGATCAACGCCCATTCAAAGGTAATCCGCCGTCCAGTCTGTAAGGTATAAACCTTACATGCATTAAGCAATTCATCTAATGGATATTTTTTGTTGATTGGAAGCAACGTTGTGCGTAAGCTATCCTCAGCAGCATGAAGAGATACAGCCAGATTGACCTGGCTTCTTTCGGAACTGAAGCGCTCAATCATTGGGATAATCCCCACTGTTGAGATCGTGAAGCGACGCTCTCCCAGATTCATTCCGGTTGGATGATTTAAAATTCGGATAGCTTTCATCACAGCTTCATAATTATGGAAAGGTTCCCCCATACCCATCATAACAACATTCGAGAGACTTTCGCCATCATCCGCCAGTTTGCGCGCATAGAAAAGAACTTGCTCGATAATCTCACCGGCAGTAAGGTTACGAAAATAACCCATCTGACCGGTTGCACAGAACTTACATCCCAGCGCACAGCCCGCTTGTGATGAAATGCATATCGAATATCTCCGACCGTTGCTCTGACGCTGACGGTATCGCATCAAAACAACTTCAATGGCATTTTCGTCTGGCAAATAAAATAAGGTCTTATTCGTTTCTTTATCTTTAGAACGGAGTACCGCCGCTGGTTCAAGATGCTGAAAAGAAAAATGAGAATTTAAACGGGTGCGGAGTGATTTTGATAAATTGGACCAGGATAGGTTCGCCGTTGTAATACCATCTTCAGGAAATGTCCATAGATGTTTATATATACCTTCCCAGATTTGCTTTACCCGAAATTCAGATTCTTTCCACGAAGCGAGAATGGTAACAAGCTCATCCAATTCAAGGTCATAGATCAGAGGTTTTTCTTCCATA